>NZ_JBEZJL010000017.1:76166-155799 GCF_040651755.1 Actinomadura sp. NPDC048394
GTGCGGTGGGGTGGGTGGGGGTTAGCGGCCCTGGTAGTTGGGGGCTTCTACGGTCATCTGGATGTCGTGGGGGTGGCTCTCGCGCAGGCCGGCGGGGCTGATGCGCATGAGCTGGCCGCGTTCCTGCAGCTCCGGGATGGTGCGGGTGCCCGCATACCACATCGACTGGTGCAGGCCGCCGACGAGCTGGTGCGCGACGTTGGCGAGCGGGCCGCGGTAGGGCACCTGGCCCTCGACGCCCTCGGGGATCAGCTTCTCCTCGGCGGAGACGTCGGCCTGGGCGTAGCGGTCCTTGGAGTAGGACGCGCCGCGCTCGCGGTTGCGCATCGCGCCGAGCGAGCCCATCCCGCGGTACGACTTGTACTGCTTGCCGTGCACGAAGATCAGCTCGCCGGGGGACTCCTCGACGCCGGCGAGGAGGCTGCCGAGCATCACGGTGTCGGCGCCCGCGACGAGGGCCTTGGCGATGTCGCCGGAGTACTGCAGGCCGCCGTCGCCGATCACCGGTACGCCGGCCTCCTTGGCGGCGCGGGCCGCCTCGAAGATCGCGGTGAGCTGCGGGACGCCGACGCCGGCCACGATCCGGGTGGTGCAGATCGAGCCGGGCCCGACGCCGACCTTGATCGCGTCCGCGCCCGCGTCGACCAGCAGCTTCGCGCCCGCGTACGTCGCGACGTTCCCGCCGACGACCTGGACGGACGCGTTCGACTTGATCGCGGCGATGGTGTCGGCGACGCCCTTGGAGTGGCCGTGCGCCGTGTCCACGATGATCACGTCGGTGCCGGCGTCGATGAGGGCCTGCGCCCGCTTGATCGCGTCCTCGCCGACGCCGACCGCGGCGGCGACGAGCAGGCGGCCGTCCGCGTCCTTGGTGGAGTCGGGGTACTGCTCGCTCTTGGTGAAGTCCTTGGTGGTGATCAGGCCCTTGAGCCGGCCCTCCGCGTCCACCAGCGGGAGCTTCTCCACCTTGTTGCCCGCCAGCAGCCGGAACGCCTCGTCCTTCGACACGTCCACCGGCGCGGTGACCAGCGGCATCGGGGTCATGACCTCGCGCACCGGACGGGACAGGTCGGACTCGAAGCGCATGTCGCGGTTCGTCACAATGCCGACCAGGACGCCCCGTACGTCCGTCACCGGGACGCCGGAGATCCGGTACCGGGCGCACAGCTCCTCGACGTCGGCAAGGGTCGCGTCGGGCAGGCACGTCACCGGGTTGGTGATCATTCCGGCCTCGGAGCGCTTCACCCGGTCGGCCTGGCCGGCCTGCTCCTCGATCGACATGTTGCGGTGCAGCACGCCGATGCCGCCCTGCCGCGCCATCGCGACCGCCGTGCGGGCCTCGGTCACCGTGTCCATCGCCGCCGACACCAGCGGGATCCGCAGCGAGATCTCGCGGGTCAGCCGGGTCGTGGTGTCGGCCTCCCCCGGCTGCAGGTCCGAGTAGCCCGGAAGCAGCAGCACGTCGTCGAAGGTCAGGCCCTGCGGGAGGAATTTGGCGGGCTCGGCGGCGGGGTTCATGGTTGCCTTCCGTAGTGGTGGCGGTATCCGGCCAGGTCACGGCGACCCTGTCCCCATGTTAGGCCGTCGTCCCGCGCCGGGACGGGCTGTTGCGGACACCGGGCACGTGGCCTTGATGACACCCCGTAACGCGCGCCGGACGCGCCCGCATTCCCTGCGGGGCGGGCGCTGAGGGCCTCCGCGCGGACCTCGCCACGGACACGCAGAGTGATTGTTCGCGCACAGAGGAGACCGGGGGGTGCACCTGGCAGGGCGGCGCGCAGTAGCGTAAGAGTGTGCACGACGATGCCCCGCTCGACCCGTTCGCCGGAGACCCGGAGGATCCGGCGGCGTCGCTCGGCGACCCCGGCGAGGACGCCGCGCCGCTGAGCGTCGCCGAGCGCGAGGACGTGCTGGCCGACCTCGCCGACCTCGAGGTCTTCCGGGCGCTGCTGGAACCGCTCGGGGTCCGCGGCCTCACCGTCGACTGCGCCGACTGCGGCAAGCTGCACTACATCGACTGGGAGCTGCTGCACGGCAACCTGCGGCACCTGCTCGACCAGGGCCTGCCGCGCGTGCACGAGCCCGCCCTCTCCCCCGACCCCGTCGACTACGTGAGCTGGGAGTACGCGCGCGGGTACGTCGACGGCGTGATCGACAGCGAAGAGGGCCGCGACGAGAACTGACCGCCGACCGGAGCGATCCCAGCGCGAAGCAGGGTGAAGCGGGGTGGGGCCGTTGCGGGGGCCTGCGTTAGGGACCTTGCTGAGGTTCCGTGGACCTTGCTGAGGTTCCGTGGTCGACCGCGGAAACGGCACGCGGGGCGGTGGTCGGTCGGCTGCGTCCAGACGTCCGGGGTGCGGCGGGTCAGCCCGGGTCGGGGGTCTCGTACTGGTCGAGGCGCTGCTGGGTGCGCTTGCGGATGTCGTCGATGGTGCGGCGGGTGTCGTCGTCGGGCGGGGCCGACGGGAGGCCCGGGCGGATCGCCGGGGCCGAGCGCGGCGTGTCGGGCCGGCGCGGCGCGGGCCGGTGGGGGCGGTCGGCTTCGCGGATGAGCTGCTCCAGGCGGCGCTTGATGCGGTCGTAGTCCTGGCGTCCGGGGTCCTCGGTGGCGGGGGCCTTGGCGGCGGGACGGGCCGGGACGGGCGCGGGCGCCGCCGGAGCGGCGGGCGATGTGCGCGGGCCCGCGTGGGTGCCCGCGTCGGTGTCCTTGGCGCGCGGTTCGGCGGGGCCGGACACGCCGGCGCCGGCGGGCGGGGACGCCGCGGCGCGCTCGGTGATGCCGCTGCCGGCGGCGGCGACGCCGGTGCTGGCCAGCACGGCGCCGGCGACGCCGAGCGCGACGATGGTGCGGGGGCCGCGGCGGCGCGGGCCGGGTCCGGGGGCGGACGGGGGCGTGCCGGGGCCGGGGTCGGGCGGGCCGGCGGCGTCGCGTCCGGCGTCCTGGTCGTCGACGTCGGCGATCAGCGCGCGCAGCAGCCGGACGGCGGGGTCGGCCGCGCCCTCGTCACCGTCGGCGCCGCGCGCGCACTCACCGGCACCGGCACCGGCACCAGCGGCAGAGCGGTCGGCGGCGGGGCCGGGGCGGTCGGTCGCCGAGCGGTCGGTCGCCGGACGGTCGGCGGCCATCCGGTCGGTGGCGCGGTCAGCCGCGGGGCGGGTGGTGGAGCCGGCAGCGCGCCGCGCCGCCAGCGCGTCGATGATCGCGTCGGTACGGCGCACCGCGCCGAGGTCGGCGAGCAGGGTGACCGCCGGGGCCAGCGGCCGGCTCCCCGGCTCGCGGGTCGCGCCGGAGTTCGAAGGCCCGACCGGATCCGGGGCGCCAGGGCTCCGCTCCGTCAAGCGATCGACTCCTCTCTGGCCATCGCGCGGAGCCGGGCCAGGGCCCGGTGCTGCGCGACCCGTACCGCCCCCGCGGACATGCCCAGCACATTACCGGTCTCCTCCGCCGACAGGCCCGCCACCACGCGCAGCAGCACCAGCTCGCGCTGGTGGTCGGGAAGCCGCGTGAGCAGGTCGCGGGCGCGCTGCGCCTCGATGTAGCGGACCACGGTCTCCTCGGGTCCCGGACGGTCGTCCGGGCCGTCGGGCAGGTCCTCGGTGGGCACGGCCGCGCGGACCGCGCTGCGCAGCGCGTCGGCGATCTTGTGCGACGCGATGCCGAAGACGAAGGACGCGAAGGGGCGTCCCATGTCGCGGTAGCGGGGCAGCGCCGACAGCACCGCGATGCAGACCTCCTGGGCCACGTCGTCGGCGATGTGGTACTGCCCGGAGACCCGGCCGAGACGGGCGCGGCAGTAGCGCACGATCATCGGGCGGACCTCGCCGATGAGCACCTCGATCGCGCCCGGGTCGCCCTGGACGGCGAGGTTGGCGAGTTCCCGGAGGTCGCCGTCGCCCTCGTTCGCCGCGCGGAGCACGCGCATGCGGCGGCCGGTGTCGTGGCGCGGCGGAGGGGCCGGTCCCCCCGAGGGTTCGACAGCGCGCGCGGTCATGGTCCCGGCGTAGCTTCCCTCGGTCACGTCAAGCATGATGCCCAGCACCGCCGGGCGTGTCGCCACTGTCGTCGGCAACGGAATGGTCACAGTGCGAGGACGACCCCGGAAATACCACGCATTGCTGTCATCTGAGTGCCCAGAGTGCCGGTCCGGTCCTCCCGGAGCCGCGGAATCGGCGGAACGGCGAACCCCCAGAGCGGCGGGACGGCGAAACAGCGAAGACCCCCGCCCGGTGTCGGGCGGGGGGCTCGGTGGTCTCCACGGCGGAGGCCCCCGCCCGGTGAGGGGCGGGGGCCTCGGTGATCTCCGCGGCGGGCGAGCCGCTCGCCCGCCGAGACCGGATGATCAGTGGCCGTGACCGTGGCCGTGCCCGTGGCCGCCGGCCGCCGGCTCCTCCTCCTCGGGCTTGTCCACGACGAGCGCCTCGGTGGTGAGCAGCATGCCCGCGATCGACGCGGCGTTGGTGACGGCGGAACGGGTCACCTTGACCGGGTCGATGACGCCCTGGGCGATCAGGTCGCCGTACTCGCCGGTGGCGGCGTTGTAGCCGTGCCCGGCCTGCAGGTCCTGGACCTTGGAGACGACGACGTAGCCCTCCTGGCCGGCGTTCTCGGAGATCCAGCGCAGCGGCTCGACCAGCGCGCGGCGCACCGCGTCCGCGCCGGTGGCCTCGTCGCCGGACAGGCCGAGGGTGTCGAAGCCCTCCTTGGCCACGTGCACCAGCGCGCTGCCGCCGCCGGACACGATGCCCTCCTCGATCGCCGCGCGGGTCGCCGAGATGGCGTCCTCCAGGCGGTGCTTCTTCTCCTTCAGCTCCACCTCGGTGGCGGCGCCGACGCGCAGCACGCAGACCCCGCCGGCCAGCTTGGCCAGGCGCTCCTGCAGCTTCTCGCGGTCCCAGTCGGAGTCGGAGTTCTCGATCTCGACCTTGATCTGGTTGACCCGCGCGGTGATCTCGTCCGCGGAGCCCTCACCGTCGACGATGGTGGTGGCGTCCTTGGTGACGGTGATGCGGCGGGCGCGGCCGAGGTCCTCCAGCCCGATCGAGTCGAGCTTGAGGCCGATGGCCTCGCTGACGACCTGGCCGCCGGTGAGGGTGGCCATGTCGCCCAGCATCGCCTTGCGGCGGTCGCCGAAGCCCGGCGCCTTGACGGCGACGGAGGTGAAGGTGCCGCGGATCTTGTTGGCGACGAGCAGCGCGAGGGCCTCGCCCTCGACGTCCTCGGCGACGACCAGCAGCGGCTTCTTGGTCTGGGCGACCTTCTCCGCCAGCGGCAGGAACTCCTGCACGTTGGAGATCTTGCCGTCCACGATGAGCACGTAGGCGTCCTCGAGGACGGCCTCCATGCGCTCGGGGTCGGTGACCATGTGCGGCGACAGGTAGCCCTTGTCGAACTGGAGGCCCTCGGTGAACTCCAGCTCGAGGCCCATGGTGTGGGCCTCCTCGACGGTGATGACGCCGTCCTTGCCGACCTTGTCGAACGCCTCGGCGATCAGCTCGCCGATCTGCGCGTCCTGGGCGGAGATGGTGGCGACGTGCGCGATCTCGCCCTTCTCGTCGACCTCGCGGGCCGACTTCAGGAGCTGGTCGGACACGTACTGGGCGGCCGCGTCGATGCCGCGCTTGAGGCCGAGCGGCGAGGCGCCGGCGGCCACGTTGCGGATGCCCTCGCGGACCAGGGCCTGGGCGAGGACGGTCGCCGTGGTGGTGCCGTCGCCCGCGATGTCGTTGGTCTTGGTCGCCACTTCCTTGGCGAGCTGGGCCCCGAGGTTCTCGTAGGGGTCCTCCAGCTCCACCTCGCGGGCGATGGTGACGCCGTCGTTGGTGATGGTCGGCGCGCCGAACTTCTTGTCGATGACGACGTTGCGGCCGCGCGGGCCGATCGTCACCTTGACGGCGTCCGCGAGAGCGTTGACGCCGCGCTCAAGAGCCCGGCGAGCGTCCTCCTCGAACTCCAGGATCTTCGCCATGGGGTTATCTCCTATGTCACGCGATCCGCCCCGGCCGCCCCGCCGGTGGGCGGCGCGGGCCGGGGCGGGCGCATCACGTCTCGGTGATTACTTCTCGATGACCGCGAGCACGTCGCGGGCCGAGAGGACGAGGTAGTCCTCGCCGTTGTACTTGACCTCGGTGCCGCCGTACTTGCTGTAGAGCACGACCTCGCCGACCTTGACGTCGACGGGGACGCGGTCGCCCTTGTCGTCGACGCGGCCCGGGCCGACGGCCAGGACGGTGCCCTCCTGCGGCTTCTCCTTGGCGGTGTCCGGGATCACCAGGCCGGAGGCGGTGGTGGTCTCGGCCTCAAGCGGCTGGACGACGATGCGGTCCTCGAGCGGCTTGAGAACAACCTTGGTGGCGGTCGTCACGATCTGACCTCCCCTTCGATTGGTCCTCGGCGGCCATGGCCGGCCGCCGGCACATGTGACAGAGAGGCGACCCTGGACCGGCCTGTCGTCGCGGGTGCCAGACCGACCTTGTCGCTGTGTTGGCACTCTCGCGGGGAGAGTGCCAGTCAGTGAGACTATGCCGTGCCCGTTGGCCCGTCAACACGGACACGGAGGCACGGCCCGCGCCGTTCCCGCCCGTTCACCCGCGGATCACCGGCGCGCCGCGGTCGGTACGGTCCAGGCATGGACATCGCGTCGTTCCGGGAGCTGCTCACCCCCGCCGGCCAGGCACTTCTCGCGGAGGCGGGCGAAGCGGACATCTCGGAGGCCGGGTTGCTGGGGACGGCGTCGCGGTTGCGCGAGCGGTACGGGGCGGACCTGGTGGCGGCGGCACTGACGCAAGTGCGGTTGCGGCGGCGCGGCGAGACGAAATTCGGTTCCGACGCGAGCCGCATGTACTTCACCCAGGCGGGCTTGGAGCAGTCGACGCGTGCGAGCGTGGCGGCGCATCGCGCGCGACGCTTCGCCTCCGGGCTTTCCGCGGGCGCGCGTGTACTGGAACTGGGGTGCGGCATCGGTGCCGACCTTATGGCGCGTTCACGGATGGGTCTGACGGGCGACGGCGTCGAACGCGATCCGCTGACGGCCGAGGTGGCGAAAGCCAATGTGACCGCGTTCGGGTTGGACGACCTCGCGCGCGTGCGCGTAGGCGACGCCCTGGAGGAGGACCCGGACGGATACGCCGCCGTGTTCGCCGACCCCGGACGCCGGACGGCACGGGGCCGCGTCTTCGACCCGCGCTCCTACGAGCCGCCGCTCGACGCCGTCCTCGCACTCGCCGGACGGGCACCGGCCGCGTGCGTGAAGGTCGCGCCCGGCATCCCGCACGAGGCCGTGCCGGAAGGCGCGGAGGCGGAGTGGGTGTCGGTCGCCGGCGACGTGAAGGAGGCCGCGCTGTGGCTCGGCGATCTCGCCGGTGACGTCGGACGCCGCGCCACCCTCCTGCCGCCCGGCGGCGCGTCCGGCGGCCCCGGCGGCGCGTCCGGCGAACCGGGTGGCGGGCACGGGCACGGCGGGGAGGCGGTCACGTTGGTGCCCGGCGGGCTGGGCGACCCGGACGTCCGCCCCTGGGGCCGCTACCTCTACGAACCGGACGGGGCGGTGATCCGAGCGCATCTCGTCGCGGAGGTCGCGGACCTGGTCGGCGGCGGGCTCGCGGACCCGCACATCGCCTACGTCACGTCCGACGAGCTGCGCCCGACGCCGTTCGCGTCCGCCTACGAGATCGACGGGGTGCTGCCGTTCTCGGTGAAGCGGCTCAAGGCCGAGCTGCGGCGCCTCGGGACCGGCGTGTTGACGATCAAGAAGCGGGGGTCGGCGGTCGACGTGGACCGGCTCCGCCGCGACCTCGGCTTCGGCGGGCGGCGGGCCGGGTTCGGCGCCGCCGAGACCACGGTGGTGGTGACGCGGGTCGGCCGGGACCCGGTCGCGCTGCTCGCCCGCCCCGTCCCGCGCCCCGAGCGGCGGGGCGAGGCGGACGCCGACCCGCCCACGGCGGGCCGCGCCCGTTAAACGGTCCAAAGATCTTCCGCGCGGCGCCGCAACGCCAAGGACGTCCGCGCGACGCACCATGGCCGTGCAAATCATTCGCGCTTTCCGGCATTGCGTTCACCAGGGATTCCGGGCGCCCGGCAAGGCGGGCGCGGCGGCCGGTGAATCGGCGCGGCGAGATCAACGGGCGGCGAAACACCAAGGCAGGTTCAGCGATCGGGTTCCGGCCTCCCACGAATGCCGGTCCGGAATGGCGGCGGGCCGGGCGGGGGCGCGGCCGACGGAGCCGCCGGCCGCCTGGGCGCCGCGCCGGAGGGCCGGCTCGGGAACTGCCGATGTTGGACGAGATGTACGGACAGAGTCCCCGCCGCGGGGGCTCCGGCGGCGTCCGGGCGCCGGCCCGGCGGCGGAACCGACCGCCACAATCGCCCCAGATCCCTCGAATCACGGAAATCACCTTATGGACGGTGATCATCGTCAATTCGAACCATCGGGATAACAGGCGCATTCCGCAGAACCCGCGACGTTCCCTGCTACCCGTTATAGCGGCGCTTCACACGCACTACAGTGGCGACTTCACGATTCATTGCCGTGCGCCATTTCGACGCGTCCGGCACACGAAGGAGCATCGGGTGGAAACGAATCACAACTTCCTGCAGACGGGGGGTCAACCGGTCTCGGATCGGATGCGGGAGTTGCTCGCCCGTGCGGCGCAGGACCACGTCTATGAACAGCGCTCACAGGGTCAGGTCCTGGACGAGATCCGCCAGCGGCTGGAGGGTATGGAGTGGCTGCTCCGCGAGGTCCGCGAGCGCGAGCTCAGCGGGCTGACCGGGCAGCTCGACAGCGTGCGGGGCCAGGTCGACGAGCTGGTCGGCAAGCCCCCCGAATGGGCCGAGGGGCTGGCCGAGCACATCGACGGCCTCGGCGAGCGGGTCAAGCCGGTCGCCGAGCTGCCCGCGCTGTGGGCCGACGTCGGCGTCGTCGCCGAGAACGTCGACGAGGGCCTGACCCGCATCCAGGCCGTCCTCGACTCCGCGCAGCACATCACCGACGCCACCCAGCAGGCGTCGCAGCGCATGGAGGAGATGACCAAGCGGCTGGACAAGCTCCAGGGCAGCATGGAGGCCGCGTCCGTCCGCTTCAACCGGCTGGACAAGTCGCTGGCCGAGCTCGGGCACCGGTCCGAGCGGCTGGAGCACTCGATCAACGGCGTCACAGCGCGGGTCGACCAGGCGCTCGGCGAGATGGCCGAGCGGATGGAGCAGGGGCTTGAGGCGGTCAACGGCCGGGTCGAGGGCGTCGGCGGCCGCCTCGACGGGCTGGACGGCCGGCTGGACGGGGTCGACGGGCGCCTCGAGGGCCTGTCGGGCAAGCTGGAGGGCCTGGACGGCCGCTTCGAGAGCATCGAGGGCCGCATCGACGGCGTGGGCGAGCGGATCGGCCGGCTCCCGGCCACGCTGGAGATCGCCGAGATGCACCGGGTGCTGGGCGAGCTGGCGCGGCGGCCGCCGGTGGACCACAGCGACCGGTTCGACGCGCTGGAGAAGCACCTGGCCGACGCGGTCGACCCGCTGATCGAGGAGCTGCGCGCCCGGCCGGACCGCGACGAGGTCAAGGCCACGATGTCGCAGATCGCCGAGACGGCCTACAGCGACGTCGCCAGGCGCATGGACGAGTTCTCCCGCCGGTTCGAGGACGTGCACGAGGACGTCAGCAAGCGGATCGAGGGCATCCACGAGGAGGTCGCCAAGCGCGTCGACGTGGCGCTGGAGGAGTTCACCGCGCAGATCGACCTCGTGTCCCGCCGGGTGGAGTCGGTGCACACCGACGTCACCAAGCAGGTCGAGTCCGTGCACAGCGAGGTGGCGCGGCAGGTCAGCGGGGTGCACGACGACTTCGGCAAGCGGATCGGGGACATCCACGAGGACGTCAGCCGGCAGGTCGGCGCCATCCACGAGGGCGTCGCCAAGCAGGTCGCCGGGATGCAGGAGGACGTGGCGCGGCAGGTCGGCGGTGCGCAGGAGGAGTTCGGGCGCCGGGTGGACGGGGTGCAGGACGAGGTGACGCGCCGGGCGGAGGCGGTGCAGGCCGAGTTCGCCAAGCGGTTCTCCCGCGTGGAGGACGAGGTCGGCCGGAAGGTCGACGGCGTCCACGACGATGTGTCCAAGCAGGTCAACGCGGTGCACGAGGACGTGCTGAAGCGGCTGTCCACGCTGGAGGAGACGATGCTCGCGCTGGCGGAGGCGCTGCTGCGCCCGCGCCGGGACGGCAAGGACTAGCGGCGGGGCGCGGGCTCCGGGGAAGCGGGGCGGGTGGGGTCGCGGCGCGGCCCCACCCTGCGCCCGTGCGACCTCCGCCCCCTCCCCTGCCGCCCCTGCCGCCGCTCGGCACCGCACGCTCCGGATACCCAACTGGATCCATTGAGTTTGTCCCGGTAACCGGCGCGATGACCGGAGAGCCTCCGCCAAGACCCCGCGATGACGTGCATTTTGTTACGTTCCGTCTTCGCAAAATCACTCCCAATACCCTTCGGAATCCGTTTTCATGGATCTCGTGACTCGCACACCGGCTCCCTGCCTGCCGACCGGCGCCCCACCCGGCCACGCCACCCTGCGCTGGGTCGAGGGCTGCCTCGGCACGGGCGCCGAGGTGCGGATGGTGCGGCCGCTGCCCGGCGGCACCGCGCACGCCAACCACGCGCTCGTCGTCGAGACGCCGTCCGGCAGCGCGCACCGGCTCGTGCTGCGCCGCTGGACCGGCCGCGACAGCGGCCTCGACGCGGGCCCCGGCCGCCGCTCCTACGGCGACACCGAGTTCTCCCCCGAACGCGAGATCGCCGCGCTCGCGCTGCTCGCCGGCTGCGAGATCCCGACCCCCGAGCTCGTCGCCGCCGACCCGTCCGGCGCGCACTGCGACGTCCCCGCGCTGCTGATCACCCGGCTGGTCGGGCACCCGCCCCGCCCGTCCCCCGACGACCTGCCCGAGTACCTCATCCAGCTGGCCGCCGCCCTGCTGCCGGTGCACGCGCTGAACGGCGCGTCCACGATGCCGCCGTACGTCCCCTACAACCGGCTCGACCAGCGGCTCCCGCCCAAGTACGCGCTCCGCCCGCAGCTGTGGGAACGCGCCTTCGAGGTCGCCGCCGGGCCCGCCCCCGAGGCGCCCGCCCGCTTCGTCCACCGCGACTACCACCCCGACAACACGCTGTGGTCCTACGGCAAGCTGACCGGCGTCGTCGACTGGTCGGACGCGTCGTCCGGGCCCGTCGCCGTCGACGTCGCCCGGATGCGCCGCGGCCTCGCGCTCCGCTACGGCGTGCCCGTCGCCGACCGCTTCCTCGCCGCGTTCGACCAGGTCTCCGGCGGCCACGAGCACCACCCGTACTGGGACGTCCGCTGCCTGCTCGACCTGCTCCCCGAGGACGACGGCCGCATCGTCGACGAGGCCAAGGTCCCCCTCTTCGAGGACTACCTCGAAGCTCTCCTCAGCCGCTGCTGACCGGCCCCGCCCGCGGCGTTGCGATCGCGAGCGAAGCCGAGTTCGAGCCTGCGAGAACTCGATCGCGCAGCGAGCCCTCCAGGGCGGGTCGGAGCGATGCAGCGATCGCCGCAGTGCCCGTTGAAGGAAGGCGCCCCAGCGCCTGACGCCGAGGGCGCTGCAATGACTACAGCGTGATCGACTCGATGGGGAGGCTGGAGTCGGCGGGGAGGTCCAGGTCGGACGGGTCGAGGCCGGCGGCGACGAGTTCGGAGCCGAGCGCGGCGACCATCGCGCCGTTGTCGGTGCACAGCTTCGGGCGCGGCACGCGCAGCCGGACGCCCGCGGCCTCGCAGCGCTCGGCGGCCAGGGCCCGCAGCCGGGAGTTCGCCGCGACGCCGCCGCCGATCAGCAGGTCGTGCACGCCGTTGTCCTTGCAGACCTTGAGGGCCTTCTGGGTGAGGACGTCCACCACGGCCTCCTGGAAGGACGCGGCGACGTCGGCGACCGGCACGGCCTCGCCCGCGCGCTCCTTCGCCTCCACCCAGCGGGCCACGGCCGTCTTCAGGCCGGAGAACGAGAAGTCGTAGGTGCCGTCGTTGTACTTGCCGCGCGGGAACGCGATCGCGGCGGGGTCGCCCTCGCGGGCCATCCGGTCGATCACCGGGCCGCCGGGGAAGCCGAGGCCGAGGACCCGCGCGACCTTGTCGAACGCCTCGCCCGCCGCGTCGTCGACGGTGCTGCCGAGCGAGCGGACGTCGCCCGCCACGTCCGGGACCAGCAGCAGCGAGGAGTGCCCGCCGGACACCAGCATCGCGACACACGGCTTCGGCAGCGGCCCGTGCTCCAGCTGGTCGACGCAGACGTGCGCGGCGAGGTGGTTGACGCCGTACAGCGGCTTGCCGAGCGACAGCGCGTACGCCTTGGCGGCGGCGACGCCGACCATCAGCGCGCCGGGCAGGCCGGGGCCGGCGGTGACGGCGAACGCGTCGATGTCGGTGAACGCCACGCCCGCCTCGTCCAGCGCCCGCTCGACGGTCGGGCCCATCGCCTCCAGGTGCGCGCGGGACGCGACCTCGGGCACCACGCCGCCGAACCGGGCGTGCTGCTCGACGCTGGAGGCGATCGCGTCGGCGAGCAGCGTGTGCCCGCGGACGACGCCGACGCCCGTCTCGTCGCACGAGGTCTCGATGCCGAGGACGAGCGGCTCTTCGCGGATCATCAGTTCCCCCTGGTGAAGCCCACCGGGCGGCGCTCCAGGCGGCGGCACATCACGACCGCGTCCACGTCGGCGGGCTGGTAGTAGCGCTTGCGGACGCCGACCTCGAAGAACCCGAACCGCTCGTAGAGCCGGCGCGCGGCCGGGTTGTCGGCGCGGACCTCCAGGAACACCGCCTCGGCGTTGCGCCGGGACGCCTCGTCGATCAGCTCGGTGAGCAGCGCCGCGCCGATCCCGGCGCCGCGGCGGTCGGCGCGGACACCGATCGTCTGCACGTCGGCCTGACCGCCCGCGGCGGCGAGGCCCGCGTAGCCGACGATGTCGCCGCCGGGCTCCTCGGCGACGACGTAGTGGCGGGTGCCGGGCTGCCCGGCGAGCTCGTCGGCGAGCATCTGCGGGCTCCACGCGTCGTCGGGGAACAGCGTCTGCTCCAGCAGGTGGACGTCCGCGAGGTCCTCCGGGGTCATCCCGCGGAGCACGACGCCGGTCGCCATGCCGGTCACCGGGGCGTCACCTTCTTGCGCGGGCCGGGCTCCTGGGCGTCGGGCCTGCGCAGGTAGAGCGGTTCGGGCGGGAGCAGGTCGGGGCCCTTCTCGCCGGCGAGGCGCGCGACGGCGAGCTCGGCGACGGCGGACGCGGTGGGCAGCAGCGGCTCGTGCCCGGATTCCCCGAGCACCTCCGGGTACAGGGCGGCGCCCTCGCCGATGACGGGGAGGCCGTCCGGCGCACCGTCGAGGACGTCGGCCGCGGGGCCGACGGCGGGCTCGGTGACGCGCGCGCGAGACGAGGCGTACCGCGCCCAGTACACCTCCTTGCGGCGGGCGTCCGTGGCGACGGCGAACGGCTCGTCGCGTCCGGAGGCCCAGGCGATGGCGTCGAGGGTGCAGACGCCGTGCACCGGGACGCCCAGGGACGCGCCCATGGCGCGGGCCGTGACCAGCCCGACCCGCAGGCCCGTGTACGGGCCGGGGCCGACGCCGACGGCGATCGCGCTGAGGGTGTCGGGGGCCGCGCCGGCCTCCGCCAGCACCGCCTTGATGGAGGGGGTGAGCAGCTCGGTGTGCCGGCGCCGGTCGACGGCCTCGGCGTGGCCGCGGCGCCGCGCGCCCTCGCCGGGGATCCACTCATGAAGCGCCACCGTGATCGCGGCGGTCGCGGTGTCGAAAGCCAAGACCAGCACGGGTTGTAAGCCTAGTCCAGACTCCGCCCTGCACGGTGCCTCATCTGGGATGGGGCCACCTCGGGGCAAGGGCGGCCGGGCGGGGGCGGGGCGCGGCCCGGGCGGTCAGGCCTTGTCGAGCGCCTGCAGGACGGTCTTGGCCGCCTCGGTCGCGCCGTCGCCGGCGTCCTTGGACGACAGCGGGTCGCCGCCGTCGGAACCCGAGTAGTGGATCGTGACCAGGACGTTCGCGAGCCGCACGTTGGTGATCGCCTCGCCGGAGCCCTGCCCCTTGTCGACGCTGTAGACCAGGTAGCCCTCGTCGCCGACGCCCTGGAGGGCGCTCTTCTCGGTCAGCTCCTGGCCGGCGAGCAGCGACTTGCCGGACTCGTCGGCGCTGCGCTCGGAGGCGATGGTGCTCTGCGCGACGGCGGTCGGGGTCTGCGAGGCGGTCCCGGCGATCGCGCGCAGCTCGACGGTGAGCTGGCGCTTGTTGTCGCCCGCGTAGGCGCCCCAGACGCAGCCGTTCTGCTGCTCGTTGTTCTGGTAGTTGTCGGCCGGGTTCTGCTCGGCGCCGGGGGCGAGCCGGTTGATCAGGTCGCCGCCGACGACGGAGCAGGAGTCGGGCACCTCGGTGCGCTCGCCGCTGGCGGTCGGGGAGCTGTCGGCGGCGCCGCTGCCGACGGCCTGGCCGGTCCCGTGCTCGGATCCGCCGCCGACGCCGTGCAGGATGACGAACACGGCGAGGGCGCAGGCCGCCACGGCGCCGCCCGCGGCCAGGAAGATCGCGCCGCGCCGTCCGCCGCGGCGTTCGCGGGCGACCCGGTGGCTGCCGCTGCCGGCCCGGTAACCGCCGCTGCCCGTCCGGTGGCCGCCGCTGCCGGACGGGTATCCCCCGCTGCCGGACGCGTAGCCGCCACTGCCGGACGCGTAGCCGCCACTGCCCGAGCGCTGACCCGCGCTCTCCGAGCGGTGGTCGCCGCTGCCGAACCGGTAGTCGCCGCTGTCGGACTCGTACCGGTCCCGCCGGGAGTAGCCGCCGCTGTCGGCCGGGTAGTTGCCGCTGCCGGTCCCGGTCTCGTAGCTGCCGCCCGTCCGGTAGTCGCCGATCGGGTAGCTCCCGCTCTCGGACGGATAGCCGCCGGAGGGGGCGCTGCCGGAAGGGGCGCCGCCGGAGGGGTAGCGGCCACTTTCGGACGGGTACGCACCGCCCGCGGTCGAGTACCGTCCGCTTTCGGACGGCGAACCGCCGCCCTGCGCCGGGTAGCCGCCGGTCGAGTAGCGGCCGCTCTCGCCGGACCGGCCGCCGTCTTGCACGGGGTAACCGCCGGTGGAGTAACCGCCGGTCGGGTAGCCGCCGGTGGAGTACTGGCCGGTGGAGTACTGGCCGGTCGGGTAGCCGCCCGTGGAGTAGCCGCCGGACGCCTGTCCTCCGCCTTCGGACGAGGGTACGCCGCCGGAGCCGGGCGCGGTCGGGTAGCCGCCGGTGCCGCTCTCACGGCCTCCGGCGCTCGCCTGGTGGCCGCCCGTGCCCGAGGCACGGCGGCCGTCCTGTCCCGGGTACGGCCCGTACTCGCCGTCCCCCGTGCGGTTCTCGCCGCTGCGATGGCTGCCACTCACCGGATCCCACTCCTGCTGTGAGGAAATCTCTGATATGTCGCGAAGGTGAGGTTCGTTCCGGCAAAGAGTACGACATCTCACAGCAAAGTGGTCCGGAGGCACTTACGAAATTCGGAGAAGATCTCCGATCCTTCTCAGTCCAGGTCGGCGGGCAGGTCGCGCCAGCGATCACCCACGCCTTCGATCCTTACTTCGCGCGTCTCGCCCGGCCCGTCCCCGCGCGAAATGATCACTTCCAGCCGGTCGTCGGCGAGGCCCTCCGCGAGCCCTTCTCCCCATTCCACGATCGTCACCGATTCCGCCACCGAGGCGTCGAGATCGAGATCGTCCAACTCGGCGAAACCGCCCAGCCGGTAGGCGTCCACGTGCACCAGCGGCGGCCCGCCCGCCAGCGACGGATGCACCCGCGCGATCACGAACGTCGGCGAGGTGATCGGGCCGCGGACCTTCAGGCCCTCCCCGATCCCCTGCGTCAGCGTCGTCTTGCCCGCGCCGAGCCGACCCGTCATCACCAGCAGGTCCCCGGCCCGCAGCAGCCCGGCCAGCCGGACCCCCAGCTCGCGCATGTCCCGGTCGGTCGGGACGGTCACCGTCATGGCGTTCACGCCGTGCGCTCCTCCTCGTCCTTCTCGCAGCCGGGACGGACGCGCTCGACCAGCCGGCGCAGCCCGCCGGTGACCACGCCCGGGTACTCCAGCGGCAGCACGTGCCCGGCCTCCTCCACCTCTACCAGCTCGGCGTCCGGCAGCGCCGCCGCGATGCGGCGGCCGTGCTCCGGCGGGGTCAGCCGGTCCCGGCCGCCCACCAGCACCAGCGCCGGCACCCGGCCCAGCGTCTCCAGCGCGTCCAGCTTGTCGTGCACCATCAGCGCCGGATAGAACTCCGCGATCACGTCGATCGGGGTCGCCCTGATCATCTGCTCCAGGAAGTCCACCACCGTCGGGCTGACGTGCTTGTCGGCGAACGCCATCCGCCGCGTCACGACGAACGCCAGGTCGGCGCCCAGCCCGCGGGCCCGGTCCACCAGGTCGGCGCGCCGCCCGAGGCCCCGCAGCGTCCGCGGCGCCAGCGGCCGGACGGCCTTCGCCAGCAGCAGCGGCAGCCCCAGCGTCATCTCCGCCAGATCGCCGCACGAGGTGTTCACCAGCGCGACGCCGGCGACCCGCGGCCCGAACAGCTCCGGGTGCGCGTCCGCCAGCGCCATGATCGACATGCCGCCCATCGAGTGCCCGACGAGCACCACCGGCCCCCGCGGGGCCGTCGCCTCCAGCACCGCGTACAGGTCCTCGCCGGTCTGCTCGATCGTCGCGCTCGCCGGGTCGCTGCGCCCCGACCGGCCGTGGCTGCGCTGGTCCCAGAACACCGTCCGCAGCCGTCCCCGCAGGTCACGGCGCTGGTAGTGCCACGAGTCGCGGTTCAGGCAGTAGCCGTGGCAGAACACGACCGTGAGGTCGGCGTCGTCCGGGCCGTCCACCTCGGCGTGCAGCTCCAGGCCGTCGGACGCGCGGACGGTCAGCTCCCGTCCGCGCAGCTCGCCGAACGGCTCGTCCGCGTCCGGGTCCGGACGCAGCCGCACCCGGCCCACCGCCAGGTGCCGCAGGCCCACCGCCGCGCCGACCCCGGCCGCGCCGACGCCCGCGACGACCCCGGCGACGCCGATCCGCCGCCTGTTCCTAGCGTCCATGCTCACGCCCCCTGCCGCCCCCGGTACGTCCTCGGCACCCGGGCCCCGATGCGGGTGACGATCTCATACGAGATCGTGCCGAGCGCGTCCGCCCACTCCTGCGCGGTCGGCTCGCCCCGGTCACCCGGCCCGAACAGCACGATCTCCTCCCCCGCCGCCAGCTCGTCGTCGCCGAGGTCGATCACGAACTGGTCCATGCAGACCCGCCCGGCGATCGTCCGGCGGCGCCCGGCCGCGAGGACCTCCAGCACGTTCGACCCGTGCCGCGGGATGCCGTCCCCGTACCCGGCGGGCACCACCGCGAGGTTCGTCTCCCGCGCCGTGAAGTACGTGTGCCCGTAGGACACGCCGCTGCCCGCCGGGACCCGCTTGACCAGCGCCGCGTCCGCGACCAGCGTCATCGCGGGCCGCAGTCCGAAGGTACCGAGCGACGGCACCGGCGTGAGCCCGTACGTCGCGATCCCCGGCCGGACGACGTCGAAGCGCGCCTCCGGCAGCGTCAGCGCGGCCGCCGAGTTCGCCAGATGCCGGACCTCCAGCCGCGCGCCCGCCTTCTCCGCGTGCTCCACCATCTCGGTGAACGCCCCGATCTGGGTGCCGATCGACGGATGGCCCGGCTCGTCCGCGCAGGCGAAGTGCGACATCGCCCCCACCACCCGCAGATGCCCGGCCGCCTCCGCCTTCAGCGCCGCGTCCACCAGGTCGTGCCAGTCCTGCCCGCGCGCGCCGCCCCGCGTCATGCCCGTGTCGGCCTTCAGGTGCACCCGCGCCGGGCGGCCCGCCTTCTCCGCCGCGTGGACCAGCTCGTCCACCAGCCACAGCGCGCCCACGGTGACGTCGACGTCGCGCGCCACGGCCTGCTCGTACGGCTCGCCGGGCACGCCCAGGCACACCAGCGTCCGGGCGTCCACGCCCGCGTCCCGCAGCGCCAGCGCCTCCGCCAGCTTCGCCACGCCGAGCCACGTCGCGCCGCCGGCCAGCGCCGCGCGCCCCGCCTCCACCAGGCCGTGCCCGTACGCCTCGGCCTTCACCATGGCCATCACCTCGGCGCCGCCCGCCTTCTCGCGCAGCAGCCCGACGTTCCCGGCAATGGCGTCCAGATCGACGCGCGCCTCCGCAGGAACCCTCATGGTTACCCAGTGTGCCGTTCCCCAGGCCGTGCCCGAAGCATCGCGGACAGGCCCCGTCCCCCGCAGGGCCCACCCCCGTGCGCCCTTTGCCTGATATGACGCACCTTCCCCGCACCCGGTTCAGCCCCGCCCGACCCCGCCCTTGATCAAAACCCTCACCCCGCACGCGAGCGCGTTATCTGACCGATGGGGGCGACGCCGAAGGCGAGCCCCCATCGGGAAGCTCGCGAAGCGAGGTCGCGCTCGCCCAAGACCGGTCAGCGGGCGAGCCGCTAGGCGAGCCCGCTGGGCCGGGGTTGCCTAAACACTGCGGAAGGCTTCGGGGAGGGCGGTGATGACGTCGTAGGCGCTGATGGGGGCGTCGGCGGCGGACGGGTGCGGGGCGGAGGCGAGACGGGCGGCGAGGCCGTGCAGGTAGGCGCCGGAGGCGGCCGCGTCCAGGGCCGACATCCCGCCGGCGAGCAGGGCGCCGATCAGGCCGGACAGCACGTCGCCGGTGCCGGCGGTGGCGAGCCGCGGGGTGCCGGTCGGGTTCACCCGCACGGGGCGGTCCTGCTCGGCGATCAGCGTCGTCGAGCCCTTGAGCAGGACGGTCGCGGACAGTTCGGCGGCGGCGCGGCGGGCGTGCTCAAGCCGGCGGGCCTCGATGTCCTCGCGGGGGACGCCGAGGAGCCGGGACAGCTCGCCCGCGTGCGGGGTGAGGACGGTCGGCGCGGGGCGCAGCAGCAGGTCGCGGCGGCGGGCGAGGACGGTGAGGCCGTCGGCGTCGACGAGGACGGGCAGGTCGGTGGCCAGGACGGCCGCCAGCAGCGACTCGGCGGCGTCGCCGGTGCCGAGGCCGGGCCCGGCGACCCACGCCTGGACGCGGCCGACGCGTTCGAGGACCTTCGGGTCGTGCGGGCCGGGCTCGATCACGGTGGTGACGACCTCGGGCCAGCGCTGCCGGACGAGCTCGACGGGGTGCGCGACGGAGGCGAAGCGGACCATCCCGGCGCCGCCGTGCACGGCGCCGCCGGTGCTGAGCACGGCCGCGCCGGTGAACTCGTCGCCGCCGGCGAGGATGCCGACGACGCCGCGCCGGTACTTGTCGGACTCGGGGCCGGGCTCGGGCGGGCGGACGTCGGCGGGCCGGGCTGCGACGACGTCGGGGTCCGGGAGGTCGTCGCCGAGGCCGATGTCGACGAGTTCGACGACGCCGCAGCGGGCGGCGCCGGGGTCGATGAGCAGGCCGGGCTTGTGGGTGCCGAAGGTGACGGTGATGTCGGCGTGGACGGCCTCGCCCTCGACGCGTCCGGTGCCGGCGTCGACGCCGCTCGGGACGTCGCAGGCGACGACGATCCCGGTCGCTTCGGAGGCGAGGGCGGCGAGGCGCGCGTGCGGGTCGCGGAGCGCGCCGGTGCCGCCGATGCCGGTGAGGCCGTCCACGATGAGGTCGGCGCCCGCGATCGCCTCGGCGGGGTCGCCGTCGAGGAGCCGGCCGCCGGCGTCGCGCAGCGCGGCGAGCCCGCCTTCATGGATCTTGGAGCCGGCCTGGACGGCGCGCACCCGCGCGCCGCGCCGCGCGAGCCGGGCGCCCGCGTACAGGGCGTCGCCGCCGTTGTCGCCGCCGCCGACCAGCAGGACGACGCGGGCCCCGTAGACGGCGGGCAGGACGCGGGCGCAGACGGACGCGAGCCCGGCGGCGGCGCGCTGCATCAGCGCGCCGTCGGGCAGCCGCGCCATGAGCGCCCGCTCCGCCGCCCGGACCTTGCCGACCTCGTGCGCGTACCTCATCCGCTGCTCCCCTTGCGCGCCGTCCCGACGATCACAAGCCTTACCCTGCCACGCCCCGCCCTCCCGTAACCGGCCGGAGCCGTTGTGCAATCGGCGCCGCAATGGCGCGGCGGCCCGCTCGGGGCCCGGTTCATGGTGCGCTGTACGAAAGGTGGGTTAGCGTGTGATTTCACGGAAGTTGCAGTGCGGCGCGAGCGCGGAAAAACCCGTAAAATGATCAGCCAACGTGCAGCGCCGGACGGTCCCGATGCGGCACACTGCGACGGGGCCGCTCCCCGGACGAGAAGGGGGTCGGAAACGGTGGTCGCGTCTCGCGGTGCGTCCGGGGACATGAGCCCGTTCCGAGGCCCGACCGTCCGGCAGCGCCGGCTCGCCGCCGAACTCCGGCGGCTCAGGGAACAGAAGGGACTCACCGGAGACGATGTCGCCGAGCGGCTGGCCTGGTCGACCGCCAAGGTGAGCCGGCTGGAGAACGCGCGTACCGGCGCGAAGATCGACGACATCCACGCGCTCATCGACCTCTACGATATCGCCGAATCCCACCGATCCGAGCTGATCGCCCTTGCACACGATGCCGCGGAGAAGGGCTGGTGGGAGGGTTACCGGGAGCTTCCCGGCGGCTACTCCGCACTGATCGCACTGGAAGACGAAGCGAACAAGATCACGCAATGGGAGACCTACATCGTTCCGGGTCTCCTGCAAACCGAGGCGTACGCGCGCGCGACGATCTCCGGGCTGCATCTTTTCGACACCGTCCCGCCGCGGGAGATCGACCGCAGGGTCGAGGTGCGGATGCGTCGCCAGGGAATCCTGCACAGAGCAGAACCTGTCGAATACACCGTCCTGCTGGACGAGTCCGTGCTGCAGCGCCTCGTCGGCGACCACGCGGTGATGCGAGCGCAGCTCGACCATCTCCGCTCGGTCGCGGAACTGCCGAACGTGACTCTGCGCGTCCTGCGGCTGGGGGTCGCCCATCCTCTGATGGAGGCGTCGTTCCAGTTGCTGGAGTTCGACCCGGTGCACGACGTCGTCTTTCCGGACATCGTTCACACGGAAAGTCTCACCGTCAGCCAGTTCATCGACGAGAAGATCACGCACATGTATCGGCTCGCCTTCGAGGGAATGGCCCGGGTCGCTCTCGACAGCGCCGAGTCCATCGAATTCATTGCGCGAGCACGGGCCGTCTGGCGATAGCACCGCCCACCGCGGCGGTGCATATACCAGGAAAGGCCAACACGTGTCCTCGTTCGAAATGTCGCCTGACATCATCGCGCCCGCCTACGGCGCGCCCGGAAAAGGCGTGACCGGCTGGCGGAAGAGCGCGCGCTGCGCGGGCAACGGCGCCTGCGTCGAAATCGGGAGCCTGCGCGGCGGCGCGGTCGCCGCACGGGACGCCTTCGATGGCGGCACCGGGCCCGTGCTGACGTTCTCGGCCGCCGAGTGGCGGGCGTTCGCGTCCGCCGCCAAGGCCGGCCGGTTCGATCTGGACCGCTGACCCGGGATCTGCGGGTGAAGCGGTGACCGAGGGCCCGCGCCGGCGTCCGCCGGGGCGGGCCGCTCTTGCGCCCCACGGGCCGCAGCGGTACCGGCACCCCCATTGATCATCGGCATTTCCGGCAACTCTTGTTACCTTGTTCCTGGCATCGGCAGCGCCGCCGTGAGCAGAATGCGTCTCCGATTCGGGAGCCAGGATGAGTTTCCATGCCACACCACCCCAGCGCTGGAGGAAGAGCACCCGCTGCGGGGCGAGCACAACCTGTGTCGAGGTGGCCGGGCACGACGACGGAATCGTCTCCGTACGCGACGGAGCGGCCGACGATACGTGCTTGGAGTTCGCTCCGGGGGAATGGCGGCGGTTCGTCGTCGCCGCCCGGCGAGGGGCCTTCGACTTGCACTGAAACTTGCATTTACTGAGATTCTCAGAAACGGCTGAGAATAGCGCGCTCGTCCCGCCCCCCGCCGGCGAGCGCGCACACAAAAGGGCGGAGGAGGCGATCGGCTCCTCCGCCCTGGGGTGTGTGGGGTTACTCGACCGTGACGGACTTCGCCAGGTTGCGGGGCTGGTCGACGTCGTGGCCCTTCGCGGTGGCCAGCTCGCAGGCGAACACCTGCAGCGGGACGGTCGTCACCAGCGGCTGCAGCAGCGTCGGGACGGCCGGGACGCTGATCAGCGTGTCCGCGTACGGCTCCACCGACGCGTCGCCCTCCTCGGCGATCACGATGGTGCGGGCGCCGCGGGCGCGGATCTCCTGGATGTTCGAGACGATCTTGTCGTGCAGGACGTCCCGCGCGCGCGGCGGCACCACCACCACGACCGGGAGGCCCTGCTCGATCAGCGCGATCGGGCCGTGCTTCAGCTCGCCCGCCGCGAACCCCTCGGCGTGCATGTACGCCAGCTCCTTGAGCTTCAGCGCGCCCTCCAGCGCCACCGGGAAGCCCACGTGCCGGCCGAGGAACAGCACGCACCGCTCGTCCGCCAGGGACCGGGCCAGCTCGCGGACCGGCTCCATCGTCTCCAGGACCTTGTCGACCTTCTCCGGCATCCGCTCCAGCAGCTGCACCATCGCGAACACCTCGTCGCCCCACTTGGTGCCGCGCACCTGCGCGATGTAGAGGGCGATCAGGTACACCGCGACGAGCTGGGTCAGGAACGCCTTGGTCGAGGCGACCGCGATCTCCGGGCCGGCGTGCGTGTAGAGGACGCCGTCGCACTCGCGCGGCAGCGTCGAGCCGTTGACGTTGCAGATGCCGAGCAGCTTGGCCCGCTGCTCGCGGGCGTGCCGGACGGCCATCAGCGCGTCCATCGTCTCCCCGGACTGGGAGATCGCGATGACCAGCGTCGTCGGCGACAGGATCGAGTCCCGGTAGCGGAACTCGCTGGCCAGCTCCACCTCGCAGGGCAGCCCCGCCCAGTGCTCGATCGCGTACTTGGCGATCAGCCCGGCGTGGTACGAGGTGCCGCACGCCACGATGATGATCTTGTCGACCTCGCGGAGCTCCCGGTCCGAGATGCGCATCTCGTCCAGGTGCAGCCGGCCGTCGGCGCCGATCCGGCCGAGCAGCGTGTCGGCGACCGCGCGCGGCTGCTCGGCGATCTCCTTGAGCATGAAGTAGTCGTAGCCGCCCTTCTCCGCGGCCGACACGTCCCAGTCGACGTGGTACTCCTTCACCTCGGCGGGACGGCCCTCGAAGTCGGTGACCGTCACCCCGCCCGACCGCAGCTCCACGACCTGGTCCTGGCCGAGCTCGATCGCGTCCCGGGTGTGCTCGATGAACGCCGCGACGTCGCTGGCGAGGAAGTTCTCGCCCTGCCCGACCCCGACCACCAGCGGCGAGTTCCGGCGCGCCCCGACCACCAGGTCGTCGTCGCCGCCGTGCACCGCGACCAGCGTGAACGCGCCCTCCAGCCGGCGGCATACCCGGCGCATCGCCTCGGCGAGGCCGTCCCGGGCGTTGCCGTCCACCGCCGCGAGCTCGTCCTCCAGCAGGTGCGCGACGGCCTCGGTGTCGGTGTCGGACTTCAGCTTGTGGCCGCCGTCCTCCAGCTCCGCGCGCAGCTCGGCGAAGTTCTCGATGATCCCGTTGTGGATCACCGCGACGGAGCCGGTGCAGTCGGTGTGCGGGTGCGCGTTCCGGTCGTTCGGCGCGCCGTGCGTCGCCCACCGCGTGTGCCCCATGCCGAGCGTCCCGGCGGGCGGCGGCTCCTCCGCGAGCGCCTCCCGCAGGTTCACCAGCTTGCCCGCCCGCTTCGCCGTCGCCAGCCGCCCGTCGGCCAGCACGGCCACCCCGGCCGAGTCGTAGCCGCGGTACTCCAGCCTCGCCAGCCCGTCGACCACGACGTCGAGCGCGGGCCGGCCGCCTACGTACCCCACGATTCCGCACATGGCGGCCACTCTATTCGGTGCGCCCCACCGGACCTACCTGCAAGGGGCGTAGACGGGTGGCGCTAGGTTGGACGCCCGGTGAAAACCCGGAGACCGGCCTGAACGAACGATTACCGTTCAGCCCATGACGAGCGGATGGGACAGCGTGCCGACCCCTTACGTGGAACTCTCCCGCGAGGCCTGGCGGGCCCTGCGCGAGAACACCCCGCTGCCCCTCACCCCCGGTGAGCTGGACGCCCTGCGCGGCCTGCGGGACCCGATCGACATCACCGAGGTCGAGGAGGTCTACCTGCCGCTGTCGCGGCTGCTGAACCTGTTCTTCCAGTCCGACGGGCGGCTGCGCGACACCGTCAGCGGCTTCCTCGGCGGCGAGGTCGCCCCCACCCCGTTCATCATCGGCGTCGCCGGCAGCGTCGCGGTCGGCAAGTCCACCACGTCGCGGCTGCTGCGCACCCTGCTGGCCCGCTGGCCGGAGCATCCGAGCGTGGAGCTCGTCACGACCGACAGTTTCCTGTATCCGAACGCGATCCTTACCGAGCGCGGGATCATGGAAAGGAAGGGTTTCCCCGAGTCCTACGACCGCCGCGCGCTGGTCCGGTTCGTCTCGTCGATCAAGGCGGGGGCGGCGTCGGCGGACATCCCGGTCTACTCGCATCTGGAGTACGACATCGTCCCGGACGCGACGCAGACCGTCCGGCGGCCCGACATTCTGATCGTCGAGGGGCTGAACGTGCTGCAGGCCCCGCCGCCCGGCACCCTCGGCGTGTCCGACTTCTTCGACTTCTCCATCTATGTGGACGCCCGGGTCGAGGACATCATGCAGTGGTACGTCGAGCGGCTGTTCGCGCTGCGCCGCACCGCGTTCACCGACCCGCGCTCCTACTTCCACAAGTACGCCCACGAGCTGGACGAGGACGAGACCGCCGCGTTCGCCAAGCGGGTCTGGCGGGACGTCAACGAGATCAACCTCGTGTCCAACATCCTGCCGACGCGCGCCCGCGCCACCCTCGTCCTGCACAAGGACCGCGACCACGCCGTCCAGCGCGTCCGGCTACGCCGGATCTGACACCGCGGGCCCCGGCGCCACCGGCGGCCGGCGAGCGGCCTCGGCCAGGCGGACGGCCTGGGCCTCCTGGGCGCGGGTGAGGCGCCGCACGACGAGCGCGCCGAGGACGGCGGCCGCGGCCCCGTCCGCCGCGACGGGCAGGTAGAGCGTGAGCTGGTTCGCGATGTGCGCGCTCGTGCCGGTGAGGTCGAGCCGCGCGAGCCGCGTACCGACCAGGTAGACGACCCATGTGGCCCACCATGCGTTGACCAGCCGGAGCGACGCGTCCGGAGCGCTGGTGCGCCACACGGACCCGACGATCGCGCGCGGCACCCGGAAGTTCATGATCGGAACGAGCCAGCCGAAGATCACCCATGGCCGGCCCCAGCCGCCGGGCAGGTCGATGACGTCGGCGTTCGCGCGCGCCTGCCAGAGCCAGACGATCACGGCGACGGCGGTCAGCAGGGTCAGCCCGAACTCGGCGGTGGATCCGAAAATCGAAACTTGATCTTTTCGGATGGCGCCGCTGCGCGGAAGCGCCCGGTGATCACAACACGGTGACGACCTCCGCCGAGCGGCGGGGCGGTAGGTTCGTCCGCTATGGGAGCGACCATCGGGGCGGCGATCGGGATGTTCGCCGGGACGAACGTCGACGACATCATCGTCCTGACCGTCCTCTTCCTGACCGCGCGGACCGGCGGGGCGCCCCGGACCCGGCAGATCTGGGCCGGGCAGTACGCGGGCGTCGGCGTCCTCGTCCTGGTCTCGGTGGTCGCGGCGCTGGGCCTGACCGTCGTGCCGGACGCGTGGATCGGGCTCCTCGGCCTCGTCCCGTTCGCGCTCGGCGTCCGCGGCCTGGTCGGGGCGCTGCGGTCCGGCGACGACGACCCGCCGCCCGTGGCGTCCGGCACCGCGGCGGTGGCCGCCGTCACGATCGCCAACGGCGCCGACAACATCGCGGTCTACACGCCCGTGTTCCGCACCATCGGCCCCGGCGCGACGGCCGTGACGGTCGCGGTGTTCGCCGCCGGGGTGGCGCTGTGGTGCCTCGCCGGGTCGTGGCTCGGCTCCCACAAGAAGGTCATCGAGATCGTCGAGCGCTACGGACGCTGGCTCGTCCCGTGCGTCTTCATGGCGATCGGCGCGGTGATCGTCGTCGGCTCCGGCGTCCTGTCCCGGCTCTGATCGGGGCCGTGACGTGCGGGTAATCCGCCGAGAGGCGGCGAGCGTCCCCTGTTGGGCGAGCCTCCCCGCGCCGGCCGGCGCGGCGGGCCGCGGACATGCTCTGGAGTGAAATGATCTATCTCGTCGGCACGACCGGGTACCCGAACTACGGCGATGAGCTGATCGCCGCGGCCTGGCTGCGGTACCTGGCCGCGGTCGCCCCGGACACCGACGTCTGGCTGGACTGCCCGCACCCCGGCCCGGCGCAGATGCTGCTCGACGGGATCCACCCGCGGGCCCGGTTCACCGACACGTTCTGGCGGCTGTGCTGGGAGGCGCCCGGCGACGGGCCGTGGGAGAAGGCCGGCTGGGTGCGCCGCGCGATGCACCGCCCCGCGATGGCCTGCCGCTGGGTGGCCGGCATCGAGCTGGCCGCGCGGGCGCGGACCGTCCACCTCATCGGCGGCGGGTACGTCAACGGGGTCTGGCCGAAGCACTACGGGCTGCTCGCCGCCGCCGTGGGCGCGGTCGAGCGGTCCGGCGGGCGGGCCGTCATGACCGGGCAGGGGCTCTGGCCCGCGCCGGACGACGCGGTGCCGCTGATCCGGGAGCTGGCCGCGTGCTTCGAGCTCGCCGACGTGCGGGACGAGCCGTCCGAGCGCCTGCTCGGCGGCGCGGCGGCGGTCGGCCGCACGGGCGACGACCTGCTCCTCGGCCTCGGCCCGCACCTGTGCCGGCCGCCCGGCGAGGAGCTGCGGGAGGTGATGCTGTGCCTGCAGTCGGACCTGCTGGAGATGCCGCGTCCCGCCCTGGCGTCCTTCGTGACGGCCACCATGCGGGCGTGGGGCGTCACCGGCGACCGGATCGGGGTCGTCGAGGGCATCCCCGGCGTCGACCGGGCGATCTTCGACCTGGTCGAGCCGTACCTGCCCGGCATGCGCTTCTACCCGTTCGCCGGCATCTGGGCGAACGGGCTGCCCGCCGGGCCGGAGCAGGTCTGGCTCTCCACCCGGTTCCACCCGCACCTGGTCGCCGCCGCCGCGGGCGCGGCCGGGGTGGCGGTGCCGGTCAACCCGGACTACTACTCGACCAAGCACCGCTCCCTCGTCGACGCGGGCAGCGGCTGGGCCCTCGCCGAGCCCCCGGCGGTGCCGGAGCGCCCGTCCGGGAACGGCTTCGACCCGGCGGCGCTGCACGCGCTCCAGCAGGGCAAGGCCGCGCTGGCCGCGAAGATCTACTCCTGACGCCCGGCCGTCCGGCGCTCAGCCGTCCCGCGCCGGGGCGGCCGGGTCATTCGGCGCTGGCTATGGTCAGGGAGCGCAGCCGGAACGCGGCCAGGAACGCGGCGCCCACCGTGACGGCGATGAGCAGCGGGATCGCGACGCCGAGGTCGACGGACGAGCTGACCGGCGACGCCGGGGTCAGCGCGTCGGTGACCGACAGCGCCCACTGCTGGATGGACGCCGACTTGGCGCCCGGCGCGAAGCTGCCGAGCAGCGTCTCCCACACCAGCGCGTACAGCAGCCCGATCGTGACCGCGTTGCGGCTCAGCACCGCCAGCGCCACGAACACCGCGCTGTAGGCGACGCCGCCGACCAGCACGCCGACGGTGAAGGCGGGCACGAGCTGCGCGGTCGTCCCGGTCAGCAGCAGCCCGGCCAGCAGGGTCGGGACGACCGAGAACGCCGCGACCAGCACGATCGCGACCGCCAGCTTCGTCAGCACGATCACCTGCCGCGGGATCGGCTTGGTCAGCACGTACATGATCTGGCCGTCGTCGATCTCCGGGCCGATCACGCCGGTGCCGGCGATCAGCGCGAGCAGCGGCAGCAGCGTCGCGAGGCCGAACTTCTGCAGCACGTTCGCCGATATGTCCAGGTCGTTGTTGCCGGTCCAGCGCAGCACGACCGCCAGGACGACCAGCAGCGCGGGCAGGGCGAGCAGGAGCAGCGCGCGCCGCCGGCCGAGCATCGCCCGGAAGGTGATCATCGCAATGGTCGCGTTCATCGGGCCACCAGGTAGGAGAAGACGCTTTCGAGGGACTCGTCGGCCGGGGAGACCTCCCACAGCCGGACGCCGGCGTCCCGGGACACCTGCGGGAGCAGCCAGGTGAAGCGCTGGAAGTCGACCGCCTCGACGCGCAGGCCCTTGTCGGTGAGCTGGACGCTGCGGGCCGAGCCGTCGGCGATGACGGCGGCGGCGAGGCCCCGGTCGTCGGACGAGCGGACGAGGAAGATGTGCGGCCGGTCGGTCATCAGCCGGCGGATCTTGCGGAAGTCGCCGGACGCGGCGTGCCGGCCCGCGACGATCACCTCGATGTGCCCGGCGAGCCGCTCGACCTCCTCCAGGATGTGCGAGGAGAACAGGATCGTGCGGCCCTCGTCCGCCATCCGGGTGATCAGGTCCATCAGCTGGAGGCGCTGGCGCGGGTCCATCCCGTTGAACGGCTCGTCCAGCAGCAGGACGGGCGGGTCGTGCACGAGCGCGGACGCCATCTTGATCCGCTGCTTCATGCCCTTGGAGTAGGTGCCGATCGTCCGGTTCGCGGCGTACGCCATCTCGACCCGGTCGACGGCCTGGCGCGCGGCGGCCTTCGGGTCGGGCAGCTTGTGCAGCTTCGCCATGGACAGCACGAACTGCTCGCCGGTCAGGAAGTCGTAGGCGCTCTCGCGTTCGGGGACGAGCCCGAGCCGCCGGTAGATGCCGGGGTTCTGCCAGATCGGCTCGCCGTCCAGGGTGATCGTCCCGGACGAGGGGGCGAGGAACCCGCCCATCATGTGGATGAGCGTGGACTTCCCGGCGCCGTTCGGGCCGAGCAGCCCGGTGACGCCGGGGCCGATCGTCATCGACACGCCGTTGACGGCGACGACGTTGCCGTACCAGCGCGACACCTTCTCCAGCCTGATCTCGCTCATGCCCTGCTCCTTCGAGGGGGGACGACCCCCCACGCCCCCCGGTTCGCTGCGCTCACGAGAGTCCCGCCTTCCGGAACCGGCGGTACAGGACCGCGACCGAGCCGGCGACGATCAGCGCGCACAGCGCGAGCGCGACGACGCCGCTGACCGTGCCGGACGGCACGTCCACCGCGGACTTCGCCTGCCCGAGCAGCCGCACCTGGACGATGTCGATCAGGTTGAACGGGGCGAGGATCCCGATCCAGCCGGCCAGCGTGAAGTTGGTCTGGTGCTCGGCGATGCCCTGGATGATCAGCGTGAACGTGCTGGTGATCATGTAGACGGCGATGACGGCGGCGACGCCGAGGCCGCGGCGCGGGGTGAACGCGGCGACGACCGTCCCGATCGCGGCGAGCACCAGCGCGAACAGCACGCAGCCGGCGAGGCCCGCGAGGTAGTGCAGGAACTGGTGCCAGGAGTCCGGCACCTTCGTCACGAGGCCGCCGATGTACAGCACGGTGACGGGCACCGCCATCAGCGCGAACAGCGCGGTGGCGAGCGCGCCGAGCTTCGCCAGCACGAAGTCGAGGTGGCCGACCGGGCGGGAGAAGTACAGCGGGACGACGTGGAAGCGGATCTCCCGGGACGCCAGCACCGGCGCC
This sequence comes from Actinomadura sp. NPDC048394, assembly GCF_040651755.1. Taxonomy (NCBI): domain Bacteria; kingdom Bacillati; phylum Actinomycetota; class Actinomycetes; order Streptosporangiales; family Thermomonosporaceae; genus Actinomadura; species Actinomadura sp. NPDC048394. The sequence continues at coordinate 105,815 of NZ_JBEZJL010000017.1, forward strand.
TGCGTGGCCAGGAAGATCGCGATGATGACCTGGAGGGTGACCGCGTACGAGGAGTAGCGCATCAGCGCCTCGGGCCGCTTGGCGACCGCGACGACCGCGACCGACCCGGCGGCCGGCAGCAGCATGATCGCGGCGAGCAGGAACGGCATCACCTTCGCGCGGGCGGGCCGTCCGAGGCCGAACGCGGCGCGCAGGTTGTGCACGTACAGCGACCGCATCACGTACGCGCGGCCGCTGCGGCGGCCCTCGTAGTGGCGATAGCCGATGTCGTGGATGGTGCTGGTGCTCATCGCGGGCCTCCCTGCGGCGGGCCGGGCGGCGCCGGGACGGGCGGGGCACCGGGGACGGGCGGGGCGCCCGGCGGCGCGGGCGGCGGAACACCCGGCGGACCTCCCGGTGCTCCGGGCGGTCCGGGCGGTCCGGGCGGTCCGGGCGGGACGGTCGCGGCCGGGGCGGTCTGGAAGACCTCCTCGATGTGGTGGCGGCGCTGCTCCATCCGGATCAGCCGCAGCCCGAGGTCGGCGACGCCGTCCCGGACGAGGTCGTAGGTGGTCTCCCCGGCGATGTCGATGACCAGGAACCGGCCCTCGGGGTGCACGGCGACGCCCTGGTCGTACAGGTGCCGCCCGAGCCGGTCGCGGCCCTCGTCCACCTCGACGGTGAGCACGCCGCTCTCGGCGGTGTAGGCCTCGACGGCCTGGGAGCGCAGCAGCTTCCCGCCGTCGATGATGACCACGTGGTCGCAGACCCGTTCCAGCTCGCCGAGCAGGTGCGAGGTGACCAGCACGCTGATGCCGAACTCGGCACCGATGCGCCGGATCAGGTCGAGCATCTCGTCGCGGCCGGCCGGGTCGAGGCCGTTGGTGGGCTCGTCTAGGAAGACGAGCTTCGGGTCGTGCACGAGGGCCTGCGCCAGCTTCACCCGCTGCCGCATGCCGGTCGAGTAGCCGCCGATGGGGCGGTAGCGCTCCTCGTACAGCCCGACGTGGCGGAGGGTGTCGGCGGCGCGCTCGCGCGCGGCGGTCGGCGGCAGCCCGCACATCCGCGCCATGTGCACGACGAACTCCGTCGCGGACACGTCCGGCGGGAGGCACTCGTACTCGGGCATGAACCCGACGTTCTCCCGGATCCGGACGCCCTCGCGGGCGATGTCCATGCCCAGCACGGTCGCGGTGCCGGCGGACGGGGGCTGCAGACCGAGCAGGATCTTGATCAGCGTCGACTTGCCGGCGCCGTTGGCGCCGACCAGCCCGACGACGCCGGGCTCGACGGCCACCGTCAGGTCGTCCAGGGCGGTCACCCGGGGGAACCTCATCGTCAGGCCCTGGGTGGCGATAATCGGCATGTCCCCGAACCTAGCGGCTGGGCGGAGCCGCGGCGTCACCCTTAGGTGCTAGGCGGATGCGCCTTAAGTCGACCGTTTGGCCGCCGATCGGCCCCTCTGGCGGAGGACGGCGTTCCACACGGCCCGCTGGACGAACAGGGTCACCGTCCCCGAGATGATCATCCCGAGGAAGTTGACGGCGAGCTGCTCCAGCGACCCGGTGATCTCGGAGCCGTGCCGGAGCGCCATCGCGACCGCGAGGTTCCCGGCGGCCGGGACGGTGGTGACCGAGATGAAGACGCCGACCAGCGCCGACGACTTCCCGGCCGTCAGCGACAGCACCCCGGCGGCGCCCGCGAGCAGCGCGACGATGAACGACCAGCGGTCCGGGCTGTAGATGAACGCGGTGAGCGGCCGGTTCGCGGGCAGCCGGTCGGTCTCGATGACGCCGATCCACTTGCTGACCAGCGCGCACACGTAGGTGATGACGATCGCGGAGACGAACCCGATGAGCAGCGCCCGGACCGCCTGCCAGATCCGCGCCGGCTGCCGCCGGAAGATCCCGTAGCAGATCGCGGCGACCGCGGCGAACTCCGGGCCGAGCACCATCGCGCCGACCACCAGGACCGGCGAGTCGATCAGCGCGGCGATCCCGGCGAGCTGCGTCGCCAGCGCGAGGAACGCGATGAACGACCAGGTCAGGATGGTCCCCTCGGTGACCTGCCGGTCGAACTCGTCCCACACGACGGCGTCGTCGCCGTGGCCGGGCGCGCGCCGCTCGGCGCGCTCGGCGGCCTCCGACACCGACAGGTCGATCTTCTCCATCGCGATGGAGCCGTCCTTGTCGATGCCGAGCCGGCGCAGCGCGGCGAGGACCTCGTTGGCGGACTCGCGCGCCACGTCGATCTGGACGAGGTCGCCGCGCGGGCTGCGCGCGGCTCCGGGGAGGACGACGACGTTCGTGGCGCCGGCGCACTCCGTCATCGCCGCGCAGACGGCTTCGGTGCGGTCCGGCGGGACGATCGCTCTGAGGTGCAGCACCCGCCACATGCTGCCCTAAAAGCCCGCTGGACGTGGCGCCGACGCGAGTCCGTACGATTTGATCGTTTATTTACCTGCATCTGGGTGAAAGACGACAGAAAACTCCGGGTGGTGAGGGCATGACGCGGCGCAAGGGGCTGCGACGGGATCGCGCGCTTCGACGGGAACGGGACCGGGACCGGGGCCTGGGTCGCAAGGCCCTCGCGGCGACGGCGGCGCTGGCGCTGACGGTGCCGCTCGCGGCGTCCGGCTGCAAGACGGACGCGGGCGCGACCGGATCGGACGGGTCGTCGGGCGGGTCGGGCGGCGGGTCCGGGCCGTCCCGCAGCGACGGGCACTCGGTCAGCCCCCTCGACAACCCCAAGGGCACCAAGCCGGGCCTCGCCGCCATCACCTCCGACGGCGACCGGGCCAAGGCCCGCGCGCTCATCAAGAAGGTCGCCACCAAGGGACGCGGCCCGAAGACCGGCTACGAGCGCGACGAGTTCGGCTACGCCTGGATGGACAACGCGCCCGACGTCCCGTTCGCCCGCAACGGCTGCGACACCCGCAACGACCTGCTGAAGCGCGACGGGCAGGACGTGAAGTACCGGTCCGGCTCGAACTGCGTGATCGTCTCCCTCACGCTCGACGACCCCTACTCCGGCAAGACCATCCACTGGACGAAGTCGCACGCGACCGCCATCCAGATCGACCACGTCATGCCGCTGTCGTACGACTGGCAGATGGGCGCGTCGCGGTGGACGAAGGACAAGCGCGAGTCCATCGCCAACGACCCGCTGAACCTCATCCCGGTGGACGGCCCGCTGAACGGCGCCAAGAGCGACTCCGGCCCGGCGTCGTGGCTGCCGCCGAACAAGCGCGTCCGCTGCTCCTACAGCGTCCGCATCGCGCAGGTGTCGCTGAAGTACGACCTGCCCGTGACGTCCGCGGACAAGCAGAAGATGCTCGAACTGTGCGGCGGCTGACCGCGGGCCGCCCGAATATGCTCGGCGGATGAGCAACGAACCCGACGACAGGCCGGACGCCGAGAACGCCGAGGGCACCGGGAACGGCGAGGGCACCGGGAACGGCGGTGCCGCCGAGCGGCCCCGCGTCCGCACCGAGCGCGGGGTCGGCGCCCGCGCCACCGGCGCCGAGGTGACCGGCGCGTCCGCCACCGGCCTCACACTGCGCCTCGGCAACGGCCTCGGCTCCCTCGCCATCGGCTCCATGGCGCTCGGCGCGCTCGCCATCGGCGCCGTCGCGATCGGCAAGCTCGTGGTGAAGCGGGCGATCGTCGACCACCTGGAGGCCGGCACCGTCGAGATCAAGCACCTCAAGGTCGGCCGCCTGGAGATCGACGAACCCTGACCTGCCGGCGCCCGGCCCGCCGAGGGCCGGGCGCATCGCGGACGCCCCGGCTAGCCGAGCAGGTCGCGGACGCCCCGGTTAGCCGAGCAGGTCGCGGACGGTCCCGGCCAGGCGCTCGGCGACGGCCTGCGCCTGGTCGTGCGACGCCGCCTCCACCATCACCCGCACCATCGGCTCGGTGCCGCTCGGCCGGATCAGCACCCGGCCCGTCTCGCCCAGCTCCGCCTCGGCCTCCGCCACCGCCGACGCCAGGCCCGGGTCGGTCTTCGCGCGGCCCTTGTCGACGTCCCTGACGTTGATCAGCACCTGCGGCAGCCGCGTCATCACCTTCGCCAGCTCGTCCAGCGGACGGCCGCGCCGCACCATCGCCGCCAGCAGGTGCAGGCCGGTCAGCACGCCGTCGCCGGTCGTCGCGTGGTCCAGCATGATCACGTGGCCGGACTGCTCGCCGCCGAAGACGAACCCGCGCTCCTTCATCGCCTCCAGTACGTACCGGTCGCCGACCGCGGTCTCCACCACCGCGATCCCGGCCTCCCGCATCGCCAGCTTGAACCCGAGGTTCGACATCACGGTCGCGACCACCGTGTCCGCCGCGAGCGCGCCCGCCTCCCGCAGGTCCAGCGCCAGGATCGCCATGATCTGGTCGCCGTCCACCACCTCGCCCGACGCGGTCACCGCGAGGCACCGGTCGGCGTCGCCGTCGTTGGCGATGCCCGCGTCCGCGCCGTGCTCGCGCACCGCCGCGCACAGCGCGTCCAGATGCGTGGACCCGCAGCCGGAGTTGATGTTCAGCCCGTCCGGCGCCGTCCCGATGGTGATCACCTCGGCGCCGGCGCGGCGCAGCGCCTCCGGCGCCACCTCGCTGGACGCGCCGTTCGCGCAGTCGACCACCACCCGCAGCCCGTCCAGCGACACCGGCACCGTCGCCAGCAGGTGCGCGACGTACTGCTCGACCGCGCCGTGCGCCTCCCGGACCCGGCCGACGCCCGCGCCCGTCGGCGGCTCCCACGCCTCGCCGAGCCGCGCCTCGATCCGGTCCTCGATCTCGTCCGGCAGCTTGTAGCCGCTGCGGTCGAAGAACTTGATCCCGTTGTCCGGCGCCGGGTTGTGCGACGCCGACAGCATCACCCCGAGGTCCGCGGCCAGCTCGTGCGTCAGGTGCGCGACCGCCGGCGTCGGCAGCACCCCGAGCCGCAGCACGTCCACGCCCGAGCTCGCCAGCCCGGCCACCACCGCCGCCTCCAGGAACTCGCCCGAGGCCCGCGGGTCGCGCCCGACCACCGCCATCGGCCGGTGCCCCCGGAACGCGCCCTGCTCGCCGAGGACCCGCGCCGCCGCGACGGACAGGTCCATGGCCAGCGGGGCGGTCAGGTCGCGGTTGGCGAGCCCTCGCACGCCGTCGGTCCCGAACAGACGAGCCACAGTTCAACTCCCGGAAAGACGAAAAGACCGCGCGGGCGGTCCGGAACGGGTGCGCGTCCCGGCCGCCCCTGCGGTCAAATCTAGTGGGCCAGGCCCCCAGAACACGGACGAGCCGCCGCACCCGGTGCGCCGCCCGTGCGGGGCGGCCGCGGAAACGTCCACGGGGTGCGGCGGCTCGTGCCGCCGATCAGCGCTTGCTGTACTGCGGAGCCTTGCGGGCCTTCTTGAGACCGGCCTTCTTGCGCTCCGGCACCCGCGCGTCGCGGGTGAGGAACCCGGCCTTCTTCAGCGCCGGGCGGTGCTCGATGTTCGCGAACTGCAGGGCCCGGGAGATCCCGAGGCGCAGCGCGCCGGCCTGGCCGGTGGTGCCGCCGCCGTTGACCCGGGCGAGGACGTCGAACTGGCCCTCCAGGCCGAGCAGCACGAACGGCTCGTTCACGATCTGCTGGTGGACCTTGTTCGGGAAGTACTGGTCCAGGGTGCGGCCGTTGATCTTCCACTGGCCGGAGCCCGGCACGATCCGGACCCGCGCGATGGCCTGCTTGCGGCGGCCGGTGCCCGCGGCCGGGCCGGTGGCGACCGGCTGGCCCAGGTAGCTCTCGCCGGCGGCCTCGGGGGTCTCGGTGCTGTACTCGGACGGAGCGTCCTCGTAGGAGTCGAGGTCGGCGCCCTCGGCGGGCGTCTCGATGGACTCGGTCACGCTTCTCCTCAGGTGTTCTAGCCAGGGCGGCGGGCCCGGTGATCCGGGTGCCCCGGCGGCCTCTGCGGGCGCGCGCGGTCGCGCGGCCGCGTTACTTCGCGGGCTGGCTGATCTGGGTGATCTCGAACGGGACGGGCTTCTGCGCCTGGTGCGGGTGGTCCGGACCGGCGTAGACCTTCACCTTCCCGAACATCTTCCGGCCGAGGGAGTTCTTGGGCAGCATGCCCTTGATCGCCTTCTCGACCGCCCGCTCGGGGTGCTTGGCCAGCAGGTCGCCGTAGGCCACCGAGCGCAGACCGCCCGGGTAGCCCGAGTGCCGGTAGGCCTTCTTCTGCTCCAGCTTGTTGCCCGACAGCGCCACCTTGTCGGCGTTCACGATGACGACGAAGTCACCGGTGTCGAGGTGCGGGGCGTAGATGGGCTTGTGCTTACCCCGAAGCAGCTGCGCGACCTGACTGGCGAGACGGCCCAGCACGACATCGGTCGCGTCGATGACGTACCACTGACGCTGTACGTCAGCGGGCTTAGGGGTGTACGTGCGCACGGTCGTCAGCCTTCGTTTCTCGTCGACTTCACAGCGGATATCCTGCTCGCGCCGATCAGGACACTGGGATCTCCGACCTGGCGCTCCGGGAGGCCGGGGCCCGTAACGCGCGCACCCGTCCCCGGGACGGACACGCTGATGGGGCACACCGACACGTCGTTGCGATTCGTCTCCCGCCCGGACAGGCGTCGACGCATACAACAAACCCGCAGGATACCCGCGCGGACGCACGCGGGTCAAAACGCGGAGCGCTGTGGCAGTCTCCCAGCCGCTCTCCAGTATGCAGCATCGTCCGGGGCGCGGGTCCCGGCGGCCCCGCCCTGGCCGGAGGGCCGTTTCGGACGATCTTGGGGTTCGCTCCCCCTTATAGGGATAAGGTGCCGCCGACCGGTCCACGCCGGCTCCGCCGGCCCGCACCCGGGAGCCCCCGCTGTCCCCTGCCCGCAGATCCCGCCGAAAGCCCGGACGCCATCAGGCCCGGCACTCCGGTGAGCCCGCGGCGCGCGGCCCGTCGCCTTCCCCTCGGCCTTCTGCGCGGCCTCCTGCACGACCTTCTGCGGAGCCCGGCCGGTCGGCGGCCTCTGGACGGCGCCGCGCACGGGGCCGCGCGCGGAAGGGGCGCTCCGGCTCCCGGTCCCTGATCGCGATCGCGGTGACGATCGGCGCGTCGGCTCTCGCCATCGGCACGGGCGTCGCGCTCGACCGGCTCGTGCTGCCCCAGCTGCGGTCGGAGCCGATCGCCGCGTCCGACCGCGGCGACGGGCCGTCCGGCCCCGGCTCGTCGGGCGTACTGGACGACGAGCCCGGCTCCGGGACGGGAAGCGGCGCCGGCCCCGGGCGCGGCGCGCGCACCGCGCCCGCCGACGCGCCCGCCACCGGCGCCGTGACGCCGACGCAGAGCACGGCGCACTCCTCTTCCCCGTCGCCCACGCCGTCGACGGCGAAGACGAAACCGTCCACCGAGGACGACGACCCGCCGGCGGGCGGCTCGACGGAGGCGCCCGCCGCCTCCGGCTCGGCGAACGCCGTCGTCGCGCTCACCAACGCCGAGCGCGCCAAGGCGGGCTGCAGGCCGCTGCGCGCCGACCCGAGGCTCGCCGCCGCGGCCCGCGCGCACTCCGCCGACATGGCCGCCCACGGTTACTTCGATCACGACTCCCTCGACGGCGACAGCCCCTGGATCCGGATGCTGGACGCCGGCTACCCCAGCCCCGGCGCGGAGAACATCGCCAAGGGATACGCCACGGCCGCCGCCGTCGTCGGCGGCTGGATGGACAGCCCCGGCCACCGCGCGAACATCCTCAACTGCGGGCTCCGCGCCATCGGCGTCGGCATGGCCGCGGGCCCGGACGGCCCGCTGTGGACCCAGGACTTCGGCTGGACGTGACGGCCCGGGCCCGCACGGTGACCTTCCGCAAAGCACCGGCGTCCGGTTCGCCCCCATGTCATGGTGGGTGTTCCGAAGGTCCAGAGCCCTGAACGAGGAACGGTAAGGTCCAGAGCCATGGGTTATCCGGGCGATCAAGGCAGGCCCGGCGGCAGGCCATCGGGGCCGTCGCCGCAGGCGCCGTACGGCTCCGGAGCCGAGGCGCCACCGTACGGCAACGACAACGACGAGACCTCCGCCTCGCACGGCGAGGCGTCCGGCGCGCGCCCGTTCGGCGGCGACCTCTTCGGGACCGGGCCGCTGGAGGCCGAGCCCTTCGGCACGGGCCCGCTGGAGGCGGAGCCCTTCGCGCCGCCGTCCGCCCCGGCCGAGCCGCTGGGCGGGCCGGCGGGTTCGACGGCCGTCTGGGGCGAGCCCCCCGGGCCGGGAGGCCAGGACGCGTTCCCGCCGGGCGACTTCGGGCCCGCCGGCCACGACCGCTTCGGGCAGGGCCGGCACGACCAGTTCGGGCACGACCAAGCGGATCAGTTCGGCCAGAGCCAGGCGGATCAGTTCGGTCAAGGCCAGGCGGATCAGTTCGGGCAGGGCCAGAACGAGCAGTTCGGGCAGGAGCAGTTCGGACAGGCGCCCGGCGGCTTCGGCCACGGCGACCCCGGGGACGACCCCTACGGCGCCCCGATGCCCGGCGGCTACCCGCAGGGCGACTTCGACGGCGCGCCCCCCGGACCGTCCGGCGAGGACGGCCCGTCCGGCCGGCGCCGCCTCCCGCTGATCATCGGCGGCGCGGTCGTCGCCGGGCTGGTCCTCATCGGCGGCGGCGTCGGCGCGGCGTCGATGATGAAGGACGACTCCAAGCCCGCGAAGAAGGCGCCGCCCGCCGCCGCGTCCACCAAGCCCGCCGCGCCCGCGACGCCGACCGTCCCGCCCCTGCAGGCGGTGAAGCTGCAGAGCCGCACCACCGACCCCGTGAAGCTGACGCTGTCGGAGGTGTTCGGCAAGGCCTCGTTCAAGGCGGCCGGCCACAAGTACGTGCGGACCGCCGCCAGTTCCACGACGAAGTGCAGCGCCGTCGTCGGCGGCACGGCCCTGGAGAAGGCCCTGAAGAAGGGCGACTGCACCCAGGCGCTCCGCGCGACCTACGCGCTCAGCACCGGCTCGCTCATCGGCACCATCGGGGTGCTCAACCTCAAGTCCGAGGACGCCGCCAAGCTGGCCGTGAAGGCCGCGTCCGCGAAGGACGCGTTCCTGCAGGCCCTGCCGGGCAAGGGCGTCACCAAGAAGGCCGGCAAGGGCCTCGCGTTCGGCACCTCGCAGGCGCGCGGCCACTACCTCGTCATGACCTGGGTGCAGCGCCCGGACGGCAAGGCCATCGCCGCCAAGTACCATAAGGCGGTCAGCGTCTTCGGCGCCGAGCTGTACAAGGGCAGTGACCTCGCCCTCGCCCTGCACTACAGGGAAACAGAAGGCAAACCCCTCAAGAAATGACCGGTTTGAATACCCTGTCTGCTTATGTCTGGACCTAGAGACACCCGGGAGACCGCCGAGGAGGCGGGGACGGCCGCCGCCCCCGCCGCTTCGGCGCCCCCCAGCTTCGGTGCGGTCCCTCCCGCGGGAGGCTCCGCCGCCACCGAGGCCGCTCCCGCCAGCCAGGCCTCGATCGACGAGGCCGCCGCGCCCGCCACCGCCGGCGCGGCCGCCTCCGACGAGGCGCCGTCCGCGTCCTCCCCCCTCCGGCTGCCCGCGTTCGGCCTGCAGACCCCCTGGTGGGCCTCCGAACCCGCCGCCGACACGAGCGACACCGGCGACACCGGGGCCGCCGTCTCCGCCGCTTCCGCGCCCGGCGAGGCCGAGGCGCCCGCCGAAGCGGAGGCGCCGGCCGGGACGGTCCCGCCCGGCACGCTCGTCGCCGGGGTCGGCGTCCCGAGCATCGACTCGCGCCGCGCCGTCCCGTCCGAGCCGCTCCTCAAGCGGCCCCTCGCCTTCGGCGACACCGACCCGGACGGCTTCGCCCCCATCCGTCCCGGCGAGGACGCCGCCCCCGAGCCGGCCCCCTCCGGCACGGACGGCGAGACGGGCGAGGACGCGCCGCGTCCCTCCACGACGACCGGGCCGATGGGCATCGCGCCGCCGCTTCCCGCGAAGGACGACGAGCCCGCCGAGCCCGCCCCCGCGAAGACCGAGCCGGTCGCGAAGGCCGAATCCGCCGCACCGCCGAAGCCCGCCGAGCAGCCGAAGGCCGCCGCACCGCCGAAGGCCGCCGAGCAGCCTCGGCTCGCGCAGGAGCCCCCGTCGCCGCCGCGCGGCGCCGGCGACGGCACGGTGGCGTTCGAGAAGGCCAAGGAGGCCGAGAAGGCGTCCGCGGCCGTCGCCCCCGTGCTGGTCCCCGACGCGATCCTGCCGCCCGGCGTCCTGCCGCCCACCGGCAGCGGACCGTTCCCGCACACCGACGCGAACGGCGCGACCGCCACGGCCGAGCAGCCCGCCATGGCCACCGTGATCACCCCCGTCTACCACGCCGAAGGCGGCGTCCCGCTCGACGAGCCCGGCCCGGCGGGCCCCGGAGGCCCCGGCGGGCCGTCCGCGCCCGGCACCCGGCCGCGCCGGGGCGGCGGCAGGCAGCGCCTCGTGCTCGTCGGCGGCGGCGCGGGCCTCGTGCTCGCCGCGCTCGCCGCGCTGTTCGTCCTCGGCGGGACGGGCTCGAAGGGCGACGGCGCCACCCGCAAGGACGCCGAGCCCACCCGCGCCGCGTCGGCCCCGCCGAAGGCGAGCACGCCGCCGAAGCCGCAGCCGGTCGACATCAACAGCGAGAAGACCGATCCGAAGGACCTGTCGTTCACCGAGGCCTTCCCGGAGACGCCCGTCAGCCTCGGCGGCCGCGTCTTCGACCGCGACCGCTGGTCCATCAACAAGGACCTCGGCTACGCGGCGCGCGGCTCGATGCTGAAGGCGCTCCAGCGGGAGAACTGCCGCAAGGTCGTCCGCGCGACCTTCATCAACAAGATGAAGACATGGGCGGTGACGACCGGGATCGCGGTCATGCCGAACCGGGCGTCGGCGCTGCGGGTGAGCCGCGCCGGCGACCCCGCCAAGTACGAGTGGTTCCGCGGCATGTCCGGCAGCCAGGCCAAGGACATCGACCGCGCCGGCGGGTACGCGGCCGTCACCGTCCGCGGCCGGTACGTCATCTACGCCTACGTCCAGGACCCGAGCGGCCACCAGGTCAAGCCCGGCGACAAGCAGGCCAAGCAGATCGCCCAGGAGTTCCTCGGCTACGACGCCCGGCCGATCGAGGCCCGCGCGCACGGCTGACCGGGCCCCGCGCGCACCAGGCGCGACGAGAACGGCGGCGGCCGGGGCGGCGCCGCGCCCCCCCCGCCCCCCCCCCGGACCCGTTTCGTCCGAGCTAGGACGCGGTGCCGGGCTGCTCCGCCCCGGCCGCGCCGGCCGCACCCGCGGCGCCCGCCGCACCCGCGGCGTTCGCGGCGTTCGCGGCGTTCGCGGCGTGCTCCGCGGCCGCCGCCGCGGCGTTCAGCGTCCGGACCCGCCGCGTCTCCTGCGCGCGCCTGGCGAGGCTGTCGTCGTCCGGGTACCGGATCTCCTCCAGCGACAGGCCGTGCGCCGGCGCCACGTTCACGCCGGAGTCCCGGACCCGCGCCGCCAGCACCTGCGCGGGCCACTCCACGTCACGGCGCCCGTCCCCCACCATCAGCAGCGCGCCGACCAGCGCCCGCACCATCGAATGGCAGAACGCGTCCGCCTCGACCGTCGCGAGCGCCAGATGCGGGTCCCGGTCGTCGCGCGCCCACTCGTAGCGCAGCAGCTCCCGGATCGTCGTCGCGCCCTCCCGCTTGCGGCAGTACGCGGCGAAGTCGTTCTCCCCCACCAGCAGCCGCGCGGCCTCGTTCATCCGGTCCAGGTTCAGCGGACGCGGATGCCACAGCACGTCGTGGCGGCGCAGCGGCTCCACGCCCACCGGGTTGTCGCACACCCGGTACACGTAGCGGCGCGCCAGCGCCGAGAACCGGGCGTCGAACCCCTCCGGCGCCACCGACACGCGCCACACCCGCACGTCCGGCGGCAGCAGCCCCGCCAGCCGGCGCGGCATCGTCCCGTTGATCGCCGAATAGGCCGCGACCGGCACCACCAGGTGCGCCACCTGCGCGCGCGCGTGGACGCCCGCGTCGGTGCGTCCCGCGACCGTCAGCATCGGCGGCGGATCCAGCCGCAGCATCCGCGCCAGGGCGTCCTCGATCACCCCCTGGACGGTGCGCTGGTTCGGCTGCCGGGCCCAGCCCGCGAAGTCCGTCCCGTCGTATCCGATGTCGAGGCGGAGTCGTACCAGTGCGGTCATGTCAGGTGGACTGTCCTTCGCCACAGCTGCCCGTCCGTTCCCCCCGATGAGCCGGTCGTTTCATCGGGTCTTCCATCGACACGCTCTCCCGCCGTCCGCAGCCGCCTGACCTGACCATGCCGCCAAGTCTGACAAAGATCAGGCCCACCGTCGCGCTCCCGACGGTGGGCCTGCTCATGTCTTGCGACCTGCGGTATCAGGCGTTACTTTTCGTCGCCCTCGGCCTTGGCCTCGGTGGCCTCCGCCTCCTCCGCGCCGGTGGCCTCGGCCGTCGCCGGGGCCTCGGTCTCCTCGGCCGCCGCCGGGGCCTCCTGCGCCGCCGGAGCCGCCTGCGCGGCCGCCGGAGCGCCGGACAGCTGCTCCTGCACCAGCTCGATCACGGCCATCGGGGCGTTGTCGCCCTTGCGCGGCCCGATCTTGGTGATGCGGGTGTAGCCGCCGGGACGGTTCTCGAAACGCGGCGCGATCTCGGTGAAGAGCTCGTGCACGACGCCCTTGTCGCGGATCGTCCGGGCCACCAGGCGACGGTTGTGCAGGTCGCCCTTCTTGGCCTTGGTGATCAGCTTCTCCGCCAGCGGGCGCACCCGCCGGGCCTTGGCCTCGGTGGTGGTGATGCGGCCGTGCTCGAACAGCGACGTCGCCAGGTTCGCCAGGATCAGCTTCTGGTGCGCGGCGCTGCCGCCGAGGCGGGGGCCCTTGGTGGGCTTCGGCATGGTTCTTCCTTCCTGCACCGGCCGTGTCAGGTACCGGTGTCAGCTGGTTCCGGCACGGCCGGGGAACGCGCCCCCGGCCGCCCGGAATCGGGTTCTAGTACTGCTCGGTCTCGGCGTAGCTCTGGTCGTCGTCGCCGTAGTTGTCGGCCGCCGCGCTCGGGTCGAACCCGGGCGGGGAGTCCTTCAGCGACAGGCCCATGTCGTTGAGCTTCTGCTTGACCTCTTCGATCGACTTGGCGCCGAAATTCCTTATGTCGAGGAGGTCCTGCTCGCTGCGGGCCACCAGCTCGCCCACCGAGTGGATGCCCTCGCGCTTGAGGCAGTTGTAGGAGCGGACCGTCAGGTTCAGCTCCTCGATCGGCAGGGCCAGGTCCGCGGCGAGCGCGGCGTCCGTCGGGGACGGGCCCATGTCGATGCCCTCGGCCTCGACGTTGAGCTCCCGGGCCAGCCCGAACAGCTCGACGAGGGTCTTGCCGGCGGACGCGACCGCGTCGCGCGGCAGCATCGCCTGCTTGGTCTCCACGTCCAGGATCAGGCGGTCGAAGTCGGTGCGCTGCTCGACCCGGGTCGCCTCGACCTTGTAGGTGACCTTCAGCACGGGCGAGTAGATGGAGTCGATCGGGATCCGGCCGATCTCCTGGCCCGGCTGCTTGTTCTGCGCGGCGGAGACGTAGCCGCGGCCGCGCTCGACCGTCAGCTCCATCTCCAGCTTGGCCTTGTTGTTCAGGGTGGCGATGTGCAGGTCCGGGTTGTGGACCTCGACGCCCGCCGGCGGCGCGATGTCGGCCGCGGTGACCTCGCCCGGGCCCTGCTTGCGCAGGTACATCACCACGGGCTCGTCGTGCTCGGAGGAGACCACCAGCTCCTTGAGGTTCAGGATGATGTCGGTGACATCCTCCTTGACCCCGGGGACGGTGGAGAACTCGTGGAGCACGCCCTCGATCCGGATGCTGGTGACGGCCGCACCGGGGATCGAGGAGAGCAGCGTACGGCGCAGCGAGTTGCCGATCGTGTAGCCGAAGCCCGGCTCCAGCGGCTCGATGGTGAACCGCGACCGGTACTCGTCGACCTGCTCTTCGGTGAGAGTTGGACGCTGAGCGATGAGCATGTTGGTGCCTTCTTCCCGCGGTGCCCGCTATTTGACGACCGCGTTTCGGAATGTTCCCCGTCCCACCAGGATGCCACGCCGAGCGCGGCATCCCGGTGGAACGCGGGGTCCTGCTTGTTGCGGAGCTCCTACTTGGAGTAGAGCTCGACGATCAGCTGCTCCTGGACGGGAGCGTCGATCTGCTGCCGCACGGGCAGCGCGTGCACGAGGATCCGCATCTTCTCGCCGTCGATCCCGAGCCACGCCGGGACCTGGCGCTCGCCGACCTCGGCCTTGGCGACCTGGAACGGCGTCATCTCGAGCGACTTGCTCTTGACGTCGACGATGTCGGCCTCGCTCACCAGGAAGGACGGGATGTTGACCTTCTTGCCGTTGACCCGGATGTGGCCGTGGCGGATGAGCTGGCGGGCCATGTCGCGGGACTTGGCGAAGCCCGCGCGATAGACCACGTTGTCGAGCCGGCGCTCGAGCAGGCGCAGCAGGTTCTCACCCGTCTTGCCGCCCTGGCGGTTCGCCTCGACGTAGTAGTTGCTGAACTGCCGCTCCAGCACGCCGTAGATGCGCTTGGCCTTCTGCTTCTCGCGCAGCTGCAGCAGGTACTCGGTCTCCTTCGGCCGACCGCGTCCGTGCTCACCCGGCGGGTAGGGACGGATCTCGATCGGGCACTTCGGGCCCTCGCACTTGCTGCCCTTGAGGAACAGCTTCATCTTCTCGCGGCGGCAGAGCTTGCAGTCCGCACCGGTGTAACGAGCCATTTTCTGTGATCTCCCCTACGGCCTCAGACGCGGCGGCGCTTGGGCGGCCGGCAGCCGTTGTGCGGAACGGGCGTGACGTCCTGGATGGAGCCCACCTCCAGGCCGGTGGCCTGGAGGGAGCGGATCGCGGTCTCGCGACCGGAGCCGGGGCCCTTGACGAAGACGTCGACCTTGCGCATGCCGTGCTCCATCGCGCGCCGGGCGGCGGCCTCGGCGGCCTGCTGCGCGGCGAACGGGGTCGACTTGCGCGAGCCCTTGAAGCCCACGTGGCCCGAGGAGGCCCAGGAGATCACGTTGCCGTTGGGGTCGGTGATCGAGACGATCGTGTTGTTGAACGTGCTCTTGATGTGGGCGTGCCCGTGAGCGACGTTCTTCTTCTCCTTGCGGCGCACCTTCTTGGCGCCGACACGGCTCTTAGGAGGCATCTGCTCTCTCTACTCTCGAGGTCATCGATCCGGAGGACCGACTCCGGACTACTTCTTGCCGGCCTTCTTCTTGCCGGCCACGGTCTTCTTCTTGCCCTTGCGGGTGCGCGCGTTGGTCTGGGTGCGCTGGCCGTGGACGGGCAGACCGCGGCGGTGCCGGATGCCCTGGTAGCACCCGATCTCGATCTTCCGGCGGATGTTCCCCTGGATCTCGCGGCGCAGGTCGCCCTCGATCTGGTAGTTCTTCTCGATCCAGTCGCGGAGCTTGACCAGCTCGTCGTCGCCGAGCTGGTGCACCCGCAGGTCACCGCTGATGCCGGTGCCCTCCAGGGTCGCCAGGGCCCGGGTCCGGCCGATGCCGAAGATGTAGGTGAGAGCGACCTCGAGGCGCTTGTCGCGCGGGAGGTCGACGCCGAGGAGGCGTGCCATCGTGGGCAGTTCCCTTCATTGCGCGGAGGTATGGACGCACCGCCTCCGCACACACCCTGCCCGGGTGGCGGCCTCGGCCTCCGTCGTCCGAGGGTGTCCCCTTCACACAGTGGTGCCGTACAACCCGATCATCCGAGTTGTACGGCGACCTGTGCGAAGGCTGCGATGCGCTTGCTGTGGTGAGCGTCCCGGCGGGTGCCGGTCAGCCCTGACGCTGCTTGTGGCGCGGGTCGGAGCAGATGACCATGACCCGGCCGTGCCGGCGGATGACGCGGCACTTGTTGCAGATCTTCTTGACGCTCGGCTTGACCTTCACTGGGTCTCCTAGAGATAAGGGTCACCCCCGCGCCGCCACGCACGGGGAAGGCAACCCCAGTGGGATTACTTGTAGCGGTAGACGATCCGACCGCGCGTGAGGTCGTAGGGGCTCAGCTCCACAACGACGCGGTCGTCCGGCAGGATCCGGATGTAGTGCATCCGCATCTTGCCGCTGATGTGGGCGAGCACCTTGTGCCCGTTGTCGAGCTCCACCCGGAACATGGCGTTCGGGAGGGACTCGATGACGGTGCCCTCGATCTCGATGGCCCCTTCTTTCTTGGGCATGTCCTCCGCGCTTCACTGATCGGCTCATTGGACCCGGTCCGGAGGCCCCGCGAGGGGCACGGCCGCGCCCGTGCCACGACGCGGACGCATCGAGAACAAGGGGAACAGGCGGCCGACAACGGACCGGCACAGCAGTCTACGTCACCGAACCGCCCAATGCGAAATCAACGCATGATATGGGTCCGGAGACTGCTTCCGAGTCAAGCATACCCCGCTCGCGCGTTGTACCTTTCAGGAGAGATACGTCGGAGGAGGGTCAGCATGCCGAGCTATGACTTCGCGCTGATCCTGAGCCGTCCCCTGTACGAGGACGAGCTGGACCCCTTGTTCGACCGGACGCACGGCGCCGTCACCGTGTCCATCATCAGCGAGCCGCAGCACGCCGACCGTCCGGGCAACGCCTCCTGCGCCTGGCAGGGCGCGACCCTCGCCGCCGCCATCATGGAGGTCGTCGAGCACGTCGAGGCCAGCGCGGAGGGCCTGCACGTGCTGCAGGTCGAGGCCGACCCGCTGCTGACGATCCGCGACATCGCCGACCGCGTCGGCCGTTCCGCGGACTCCGTCCGGCACGCGATCACCGGCGCCCGCGGCGCCACCGGCTTCCCCGCGTCCGAGATCTCCACGGCGGGCCACCGGCTGTGGCGCTGGTCCAAGGTCGCCGCCTGGTACGGCGTCGACGACCCGCAGCTCGTGGAGGCCAAGCCGACCGTCCAGGCGATCAACGGCTGGCTCGCCCTGCGCGACGTCGTCCCCGACATCGCCCCCGCCCCCGAGGACGTCACCTCGGCCCTCTCCCTGGTCATCCCCCACGTCGCCTGACCCCGCGCCGCCCAGGGCCCTAGCCTCCGCCCCCGCGGAACGCCTGATCAGGCCCCGCGCCGACCGCCGTCCAGGGCAAGCTGCCCGACCAGTCCCGCCCGCGTCCGGCTGCGCACCGCACGGGAGACGCTTCGGACGACACGTGCCAGACCAGCGCCACCGTCCGCCCATCCTCCAGCGTGATGTCCTCGGGCTCGGCCGCAATGAAGCCGGCATGTTTCATGGCCTCGATGTCCGCTTCATCCTCGGGGTTCACCGCGGAGTGGACCTCAGCGAGACCGAGGTGACCGTGCGCGAGTTCACGCCACGCCTGGGCCAGTTCCGTGAGGAGCCCGGGCTCCCGATAGGCAGGCGCCAGCCAGCCACCGGCATGACCGACGTCCTCGCCCTTGGGCCTGATTCCCAGTGCTCCGGCGAGCCTGGGCCGCTTTCGATCGAGTGCCACGAACATGTCCGGCACGGGGATGGCGGGCGCGCCGTGCGAGGACGGCCGCATCGCCATGCGCCAGCGCAGCGCGCGGCGCCGCCGCCAGGCGGGGACCACCCGGTGTGCGGGCCAGCCCAGATCGCGCTGGGCTTCCGGGTCGCTCCCAGCCGCCAGGAGCGGCAGGGCGTCGGCGAGGGTGGCTGTGCGGACGAAGAGGCTCGGGGTCGCGAACGCGTGGCGGCCTGGGGCGCAGGTGCCGAGGGTTTCCGCAGTCCAGGGCGGCACGAACTTGTCTCCTGGGGCGTTGCCGTAGGGGGTGAGCGGCAGCGTAGCGGCGCCGGTTCGACAGGGAGGCGCTCGGACGCGAAGATCGTCTGCGGCGCGGGGGCCGGGGGGTGTCCGGGAGGCGGGGCCGTGATGTGCTGGGACGTGCCCTGGCGAGGGGAGGATCAATGGCGATCATCGCGCAGCTGAGCGACATCCACCTGGCCGCCGGACGTGACGGCGGGGTGGACGACGGGTCGGGACCGGTGCGGGCCCTGCGCGCGGCGGTGTCCAGCCTGCTGGCGCTGCCGGCGCGGCCGGACGCGGTGGTGCTGACCGGCGACCTCGCCGACGGCGGGCGGCCCGAGGAGTACGCGCGGCTGCACGCGCTGCTGTCGCCGCTGCCGATGGCGGTCTACCCGATGCCCGGCAACCACGACGACCGGGACGCGATGCGCGCCGCGTTCGGCGACCACCCGGCGGTGGTGGGCACCGGGACCGCGCCGCAGGCGCCCGTCCAGTACGCGGTGGACGTGGCGGGCGTGCGGCTGGTGTGCTGCGACACGACCGTGGACGGGCATCCGCACGGGCACATGAGCGAGGAGCGGCTCGCGTGGCTGGACGGGACGCTCGGCGCCGCGCCGGCGACGCCGACGGTGGTCGCGACGCACCATCCGCCGTTCCCGATCGGGATCAGGTTCATCGACGACATGCGGTTCGTCGACCCGGCGGGGTTCGCGAAGGTGATCTCCCGTCATCCGCAGGTGGTGCGGATCATCTCGGGGCACGTGCACCGGGGGTCGGTGGGGTCGCTGGCCGGGACGGTCAGCACGACGTGCCCGAGCACGTACCGGCAGCTGTTCCTGGACCTCACGCATCCGGGACGGGCGGCGGTGACCGGGGAGCCCGCCGGGTTCGCGGTGCACCTGGTGACCGACGAGGGCGCCGCCACGACCCATTTCGTGCCGACGGGCAACTACCGCCCGCTGATGGACGTGGAGTAGCGCCCGGCGGTCAGGGGCGGCGCCGCGGCCCGAACACCGTACCGACGAGCAGGAGCGCGCCCCACGGCCCGGCCACCCAGATCCACCACGGGTACACCAGGTTGCCGGTGACGGCGAGGGCCAGCCACACGGCGAGGTTGATCGCGCTGACGGCCGCCCAGGTCGCCCAGACGGCCCGCCCGCCCTGCCGGTACAGGTCGCCGCCCGAGCGCCGCACGGCCGGGCTCGCGGTGCTGTTGGGGCGCGACGCCGGGATCGGGTACTGGAACAGGTCCTGCTCGGGGAGGTCGGAGGTGATCTCCTGGAGGTCGCCGATGGTCTTGGCGGCGTACGTGGACTCGAGCCGCTCCTGCATCTCGTCCATCGTGATCCGGCCCTCGGCGCAGTGCTCGCGCAGGCTCGCCGCCACCCGGTCGCGATCGGCGTCCGATGCCCGGATGTCAGGGTTCGGCGCCATCGATGCCCTCCCGATCGTCACGACACGGTCGTCCTGGAATCAGCCTACTTCCAGCTTCGCGAACCACTCCCGGCCCTCGTCGAGGGCCGTGAGGACGCGGGGGCCGTCCGGGGTGACGGCGAACGTGTGCTCGAAATGCGCGGACGACCGGCCGTCGGTGGTGATCACCGTCCAGCCGTCCTCCAGCTCCAGGGTCTCCTTGGTGCCGAGGTTGACCATCGGCTCCACCGCGAAGCACATCCCGACCTCCAGCTCCGGGCCGTGCCCGGGGGCGCCGTGGTTCGGGATCAGCGGGTCCATGTGCATCTCGGTGCCGATGCCGTGCCCCCCGTACCCCTCGACGATGCCGTAGGGGCCCTGAGAGCGGATGTAAGACTCGATCGCGTGCGACATGTCCGTGAGGCGGGCCCCGGCCTTTCCGGCCGCCAGACCGTGCCACAGGGACGTCTCGGTGACCTCCAGCAGCCGCCGCAGCTCCCCGGTGACCTCCCCGACCGGGACGGTGATCGCCGCGTCGCCGTGCCAGCCGTCCACGATCGCGCCGCAGTCGAGGGAGATGACGTCGCCGTCCCGAAGGATCTTGTCCGGCCGCGGGATGCCGTGCACGATCTCCTCGTTGATCGACGCGCAGATCGTCCCGGTGAAGCCGTGGTAGCCGAGGAACGACGGGACGCCGCCGTGGTCGCGGATGTGCGCCTCGGCGATCTCGTCGAGGTCCTTGGTGCTGATCCCCGGCTTCACCGCCTCGCGGAGCACCTCCAGCGTGCGGCCGACCAGCAGCCCGGCCGCCCTCATCCGCTCGATCTGCTCGGGCGTCTTCACCTGGATCGCGGGCCTGCGCCGTTTGAACATCTCTCCCCCTAACGAAGATCGCCGGGACCGCTCCGAAGCGGCCCCGGCGTCACAACACCGTCCATACCCGGTCCGGGACCCGTCTTGCACGGCCCGGCCGGTTCCCAGCCCGGTCCCTCAGTCCCGCTCCAGGGGACGCAGCGCGGTGAGGGCGCGCTTGGTGACCTCCTCGACCGGCCCGGTGGCGTCGATCCCGACGAGGATGTTCTCGTCGGCGTAGAACTGCACCAGCGGCGCCGTGTCGTGCCGGTACACCTCCAGGCGGTGCATGACGACCTCTTCCTTGTCGTCGTCGCGCTGGAAGAGCCGCCCGCCGCAGTCGTCGCAGATGTCGTCCTGCTTGTCGTCGAAGTCGACGTGCCAGATCCGGCCGCACTTGTCGCAGGTGCGCCGGCCCGACAGCCGCCGGACGACCTCGTCCTCGTCGACGACCAGTTCCAGGACGATGTCCAGGCGGGTGTCCCACTCGGCGAGGATCTTCTTCAGCGTCTCGGCCTGCGGGACGTTGCGCGGGAACCCGTCGAGCAGGAACCCGTCGCGCGCGTCGTCCTCGGCCAGCCGGTCGCGCACCATCGCGATCGTCACCTCGTCGGGGACGAGGTCGCCGCGGTCCATGTACTCCTTGGCCTGCCGGCCGAGTTCGGTGCCGCCGCTCACGTTGGCGCGGAAGATGTCACCTGTCGAGATCTTCGGGATGGACAGATGAGATGCGATGAACTGGGCCTGCGTCCCCTTGCCCGCTCCAGGGGGGCCCACCAGCACGATACGCACTACCGGAGGAAGCCCTCGTAGTTGCGCTGCTGTAGCTGACTCTCGATCTGCTTCACGGTATCCAGTCCGACGCCGACGACGATGAGGATGCTCGTGCCGCCGAAGGGGAAGTTCTGGGTCGCGTTCAGGAGTGCGAACGCCACCATGGGGATCAGGGCGACGAGCCCCAGGTAAAGCGCACCGGGTGTGGTGATCCGGGTCAGCACGTAGTCGAGGTACTCGGCGGTCGGCCGGCCAGGACGGATACCTGGGATGAATCCACCATACTTCTTCATGTTGTCGGCCACTTCAGTGGGGTTGAACGTGATCGCCACGTAGAAGTAGGTGAAGAAGATGATGAAGACGAAGAAGATCCCCATGTGCCAGGGATTGTCCTGCTGGAGGTAGGGCTGCACCTTCTGCAGCCACTTCGTGTTCGGCCACAGCTGCGTCGCGAGCACCGGCAGGTACAGCAGCGATGAGGCGAAGATCACCGGGATGATGCCCGCCTGGTTCACCTTCAGCGGGATGTAGGTCGACGTGCCGCCGTACATCCGCCGGCCCACCATCCGCTTGGCGTACTGCACCGGGATCCGGCGCTGCGCCTGCTCGACGAAGACCACGCCCGCCATGATCGCCAGACCGACGATGATCACCAGCGCGAAGACGAACCCGTTCTTGGCCTTGTAGATGCTCCAGAACTGGGACGGGAAGACCGCCACCACCTGCGTGAAGATCAGGATCGACATGCCGTTGCCGACGCCGCGGTCGGTCACCAGCTCGCCCAGCCACATGATCACCGTGGTGCCCGCCACCATCGTGATCACCATGGTGATGATCGGGAACACGCCGGTGTCGTACAGGATGTTGTCACTGCCCGACTGGCCCTGGAACAGCTGCCCCGTGCTGGCCATCGCCACCACGCCGGTCGCCTGCAGGATCGCCAGCCCCACCGTCAGGTACCGGGTGTACTGGGTGATCTTCGTCGTGCCGGCCTGGCCCTCCTTCTTCAGGGCCTCCAGCCGCGGGATCACCACCGTCAGCAGCTGCAGGATGATGCTCGCCGTGATGTACGGCATGATCCCCAGCGCGAACACCGACAGCTTCAGCAGCGCCCCGCCGCTGAACAGGTCGACGAGGCCGTACAGCTGGTTGCTCTTCTTCGCCGCGTCCGCGGTCGACTTCAGCACGCTCACGTTCACGTTCGGCGCCGGAAGGGTCGCCCCGATCCGGAACACCAGGATCATGAACAACGTGAACAACAGCTTCTTACGCAGGTCGGGCGTACGGAAAGCCCGAGTGAACGCGGTCAGCACCATTCCTCCTGCGCGACTGGCGAGAACATGGCCGCCGAGGGGCCGGTTACAGGTCCATGGGATCCGGCGGAAACGAAGATCGTGGGGAATCTCACGCGCGTCGCCTCCGCCGGTGTGACTCTAACAGCAGATGAGACCGGGGCCGCCCCGCCCGCCCCGCGGGCCCTACGGCCCGCGGCGCAAGGCGAAGACGGCCCCGGCATCGAAGGTGTCGCCTTACAGCTCGTCGGCGGTCCCGCCGGCGGCGGCGATCTTCTCCTTGGCGGCGCCGGAGAAGGCGTGCGCCTTCACCTGCACGGCCACCGAGATCTCGCCGGTGCCGAGGACCTTCACCGGACGGCCGCGGCGCACCGCGCCCTTGGCCGCGAGGTCCTCCGCGGTGACCTCGCCGCCCTCGGGGTAGAGCGCGGCGAGCTTGTCCAGGTTCACCACCTGGAACTCGACCCGGTTCGGGTTCTTGAAGCCCTTCAGCTTCGGCACCCGGCGGATCAGCGGCATCTGGCCGCCCTCGAACCCGACCGGCACCGTGCTGCGGGCCTTGGTGCCCTTGGTGCCGCGGCCCGCCGTCTTGCCCTTGGACGCCTCGCCGCGACCCTTGCGGATCTTGGCCTTGTTGGCGCCGGGGGCCGGACGCAGGTCGTGGATCTTGAGCGGCGTGCCGTCCTTCTCCAGATCGGCGGCCATGTCAGTCGACCTCCTCGACGGTGACCAGGTGCGCCACCGTCCGGATCATGCCGAGCACCTCGGGGCGGTCCTCGCGGACGACGCTCTGCCCGATCTTCTTCAGGCCGAGGGTGCGCAGCGTGTCACGCTGGTTCTGCTTCTCGCTGATCACGGACTTGGTCTGCGTGATCTTCAGGTTGCTCATGAGGTCGCGGCCTCCGCCCTCGGCTCGCTGCCCGCCGCGCGAGCGCGCAGCATGGCCGCCGGGGCGACGTCCTCGATCGGCAGGCCGCGCTTGGCCGCGATCTCCTCCGGACGCTTCAGCGACTTCAGCCCCGCGATCGTGGCGTGCACGATGTTGATCGCGTTGTCACTGCCCAGCGACTTGCTCAGCACGTCGTGGATGCCCGCGCACTCCAGCACCGCGCGCACCGGGCCACCGGCGATCACGCCGGTACCGGGGGCGGCCGGCCGCAGCAGGACCTCGCCCGCCGCGTCCCGCGCCTGCACCAGGTGCGGGATGGTGCCCTGGATCCGCGGCACCTTGAAGAAGTGCTTCTTGGCCTCCTCGACGCCCTTGGCGATCGCCGCGGGCACCTCCTTGGCCTTGCCGTAGCCGACGCCGACGGTGCCGTTGCCGTCACCGACGATCACCAGGGCGGTGAAGCTGAAGCGCCGTCCACCCTTGACGACCTTGGCGACGCGGTTGATCGCCACGACCTTCTCGATGTACGACTGGCCCTTGTCGGCGCCACCGCGGCGGTCGTCGCGGCGGCCGTCGCGACGGTCGCCACCCTGACCGCCACCACGCCTCTGCGCTGCCATCAGTGGTTCCTCTCGTTTGCCTTGGAAAGGGCCATCAGAGCTCCAGGCCCCCCTCGCGCGCACCGTCCGCGACAGCGGCGATGCGGCCGTGGTACTTGTTGCCGCCGCGGTCGAACACGACCGCGGAGACGCCGGCCTCCTTGGCCCGCCGGGCGACGAGCTCGCCGACCTTGCGGGACTTGGCCGTCTTGTCGCCGGAGTCGGCGCGCAGGTCCGCCTCCATCGTCGACGCGTAGGCCAGCGTGTGGCCCTTGCTGTCGTCGATGACCTGGACGAACACGTGCTTGGTGGAGCGGGTCACGACCAGGCGAGGACGCGCGGCGCTGCCCACGACCTTCTTCCGGACCCGCAGGTGCCGGCGCTTGCGGGACTTGGCCCGCGCCGACGTGGCCTTGGCGGCCAGGGCCTTGGTGCCTGCCATGACTACTTACCAGCCTTTCCGACCTTGCGGCGGATCTGCTCGCCCTCGTACCGCACGCCCTTGCCCTTGTACGGGTCGGGCTTGCGCAGCTTGCGGATGTTCGCGGCGATCTCGCCGACCTTCTGCTTGTCGATGCCCTCGACCGTCAGCTGGGTCGGCCGCTCCACCGTGAAGGTGATGCCCTCCGGGGGCTCGACCGTGATCGGGTGGCTGTAGCCGAGCGAGAACTCGAGATTCTTGCCCTTGGCCACCACACGGTAACCGACGCCCTGGATGACCAGGGTCTTCTTGTAGCCCTCGGTGACACCGACGACCATGTTGTTGATCAGCGAGCGGGTGAGCCCGTGCAGCGCCCGCACCGTGTTGATGTCGTTCGGCCGGGTCACGGTGACCTGGCCGTCCTCCAGCCGAACCTCGATCGGCTCGGCCACGGTGTGCGACAGCGTGCCCTTCGGCCCCTTGACGGTGACCTCCCGGCCGTCGAGCCTGACCTCGACGCCGCTGGGCACGGTGATGGGGAGACGTCCGATTCGCGACATTGTTAGAGCCCTCCCCTCACCAGACGTAGGCGAGGACTTCGCCGCCCACGCCGCGCTTGCCCGCCTGCCGGTCGGTCATCAGGCCGGAGGACGTCGAGATGATCGCGACGCCCAGCCCGCCCAGCACCTTCGGCAGGTTGTCCTTCTTCGCGTACACGCGCAGACCCGGCTTCGAGACGCGCTTGATGCCGGCGATCGAACGCTCGCGGGTCGGACCGAACTTCAGCTCGATGGTGAGCTTCTTGCCGACCTCGGCGTCCTCCACGGTCCAGCCCGAGATGTAGCCCTCCTGCTGGAGGATCTCGGCGATGTGCGCCTTGATCTTCGAGTACGGCATCGCCACCGAGTCGTGGTACGCCGAATTCGCGTTGCGCAGACGCGTCAGCATGTCTGCGATCGGGTCGGTCATCGTCATGGCCTGCTGGCCCTCCCTCGCCACGGTTTCCTCGGGGTGATGTCGTCCCGTGGACCTTTGGCGTGGTCGTGGGCACCCGTGCGGATGCCCGGTGGTTGATACACGCCGGCGGGCTCCCCCCGTCGCCGGGGGGAGGCTCCTACCAGCTGGACTTGGTGATGCCCGGCAGCTCGCCGCGGTGGGCCATCTCCCGGAAGCACACGCGGCACAGGCCGAACTTCCGGTAGACGGAGCGCGGGCGCCCGCAGCGCGAGCAACGAGTGTACGCGCGCACGCCGAACTTCGGCTTCCGCGCCGCCTTGGCGATCAGCGACTTCTTCGCCATCTGCTCAGTTCTCCTTGAAGGGGAAGCCCAGGAGCTTGAGCAGCGCCCGGCCCTCGTCGTCGGTCTTCGCGGTCGTCACGACCGTGATGTCCATGCCCCGCGTCCGGTCGATCTTGTCCGGGTCGACCTCGTGGAACATGACCTGCTCGGTCAGCCCGAAGGTGTAGTTGCCGTTGCCGTCGAACTGCTTCGGCGACAGGCCGCGGAAGTCACGGATGCGGGGCAGCGCGGTGGCGAGGAGCCGGTCGAGGAACTCCCACATCCGGTCGCCGCGCAGCGTCGCGTGCGCGCCGATCGGCATGCCCTCGCGCAGCTTGAACTGCGCGATCGACTTGCGGGCCCGGTTCACGGCCGGCTTCTGCCCGGTGATCTGGGAGAGGTCGCGGATCGCGCCCTCGATCAGCTTCGCGTCCTTCGCCGCGTCGCCGACGCCCATGTTGACCACGATCTTGGTCAGCCCGGGGATCTGCATGACGTTGGCGTAGCCGAACTGCTCCTGCATCTGCTTCGCGATCTCCTCGCGGTAGCGGAGCTTGAGCCTCGGCTGCGGGACGGGACGCTCGGTGACGGTCTCGGTCATCGGTCTCAGATCTCCTTACCGCTACGGCGCGAGATCCGGACCTTCGTGCCGTCCTCGTTGATGCGGTAGCCGACCCGGACCGGCTTGCCGTCCTCGGCGAGCGCGACGTTGCTGACGTGCAGCGGCGCCTCGACCGTCACGCGGCCGCTCTCCTTGCCGGCACGCTGCTGGTCGGCCTTGATGTTCTTGGTGATGAGGTTGACGCCCTCGACGACCACGCGGTCCTCGCGCGGGAGGACGCGCAGGACCTTGCCCGTGGCGCCCTTGTCCTTGCCGGCGATGACGACGACCTCGTCGCCCTTGCGGATCTTCATCACAGCACCTCCGGCGCGAGCGAGATGATGCGCATGAACTTCTTCTCGCGCAGTTCGCGGCCCACCGGACCGAAGATGCGGGTGCCGCGGGGGTCCCCGCCGTCCTTGATCAGGACGGCGGCGTTCTCGTCGAAGCGGATGTAGGAGCCGTCCGGGCGCCGGCGCTCCTTGCGGGTGCGCACGACGACCGCCTTGACGACGTCACCCTTCTTCACGCCCGCGCCGGGAAGGGCGTCCTTCACCGTCGCGACGATGATGTCGCCGACTCCCGCGTAGCGCCGACCCGAGCCGCCGAGAACGCGGATGCAAAGGATCTCCTTCGCACCCGTGTTGTCGGCGACCTTGAGTCGCGACTCCTGCTGGATCACGTCAACTCCTGTTCGTCACACCGGTTCTCTCCCGGACCTGGTCCGAGGAGCCTGGTGGAACCATCGGTGTTCAATGCGGGACTCGCGTCCCGCGGGGGCCTTTCGGCTCCTACTTGGCCTTCTCGAGGATCTCCACCACGCGCCAGCGCTTGCTCGCCGACAGCGGGCGGGTCTCCATGAGACGGACGCGGTCGCCGACGCCACACTCGTTGGCCTCGTCGTGCGCCTTGTAGTTCTTCGTCCGGCGGATGACCTTGTGGTACTTGGCGTGCTTCACGCGGTCCTCGACGGACACGACCACGGTCTTGTCCATCTTGTCGCTGACCACCAGGCCCTCCAGGACCTTGCGGCTGCTCCGCGCCTGCGTCTGCTCGGTCATTCGGTGCCCTCCACGGCGTCCTCGGCGACCGTGACGATGCCGAGCTCGCGCTCCCGCATCACGGTGTAGATGCGGGCGATCTCGCGCTTGACGGTGCGCAGCCGCCCGTGGCTCTCAAGCTGGCCGGTCGCGGCCTGGAAGCGGAGGTTGAACAGCTCCTCCTTCGCCTCCTTCAGCTTGGTGACCAGAACGTCCTCGGGCTCGGTCCGCAGGTCGTCGGCGGTAAGACCCTTGGCCATCAGGACTCACCCACCTCTCGCTTAACGATCTTGCACTTCATGGGAAGCTTGTGGATCGCGCGGGTCAGCGCCTCGCGGGCGATCTGCTCGTTCGGGTAGGAGATCTCGAACAGCACGCGGCCCGGCTTGACGTTCGCGACCCACCACTCCACGGAGCCCTTGCCGGAGCCCATCCGGGTCTCGGCCGGCTTCTTGGTCAGCGGACGGTCCGGGAAGATGTTGATCCAGACCTTGCCGCCACGCTTGATGTGGCGGGTCATCGCGATACGCGCGGCCTCGATCTGCCGGTTCGTCACGTAGGCGGCCTCGACCGCCTGGATGCCGTACTCGCCGAACGTCACCTTGGTGCCGCCCTTGGCCATGCCGCGGCGCTTCGGGTGGTGCTGCTTGCGGTGCTTGACCTTGCGAGGGATCAGCATGGGTTACTCAGCTCCCCTCACCCTGCGGAGCAGCGTCGGCCGTCTGCGCCGGCTGCTCGGAACTCTGCTGCTGCTTCGGCGCCTCGTTGCCGCCGCGGGCCTCGCCGCCGCGGGCACCGCCGCGCTCGCCGCCGCGTCCGCCGCGGCCGCCGCGCCCGCCGCCACGGCGGTCGCCGCCGCGGCGCTCACGGCCGCCGCCGCCCGCCGCGCGCTGCTGCGCGGCCTGCTGCTCGCGCTCGGCGCGGGTCTGCGCGGCCTCGCCCTTGTAGATCCACACCTTCACGCCGATGCGGCCGAACGTCGTCCGGGCCTCGTAGAACCCGTAGTCGATGTCGGCGCGCAGCGTGTGCAGCGGGACCTGGCCCTCGCGGTAGAACTCCGACCGCGACATCTCGGCGCCGCCGAGACGGCCGCCGCACTGCACCTTGATGCCCTTGGCGCCGGACTTCATCGCCGACTGGATCGCCTTGCGCATGGCGCGGCGGAACGCGACCCGGCTGGACAGCTGCTCGGCCACGCCCTGCGCGACGAGCTGCGCGTCGATCTCGGGGTTCTTCACCTCGAGGATGTTCAGCCGGACCTGCTTGCCGGTCAGCTTCTCCAGGTCGCCCCGGAGGCGCTCGGCCTCCGCGCCGCGGCGGCCGATGACGATGCCCGGCCGGGCGGTGTGGATGTTGACCTCGACACGGTCACGGGTCCGCTCGATCTCCACCTTGGAGATGCCCGCCCGGTCCATGCCCTTCTGCAGCATGCGCCGGATCTGGACGTCTTCCTTGACGTAGTCCTTGTAGAGCTTGTCGGCGAACCACACGCTCTTGTGGTCGGTGGTGACGCCCAGGCGGAACCCGTGCGGGTTGATCTTCTGACCCACTACCGGGCCCTCCTCGTCTTCTTACCGCCGGCCGAAGCGACTTCGTCCTTCGGGGCGACGACCACGGTGATGTGGCTCGTGCGCTTGTTGATGCGGTAGGCCCGACCCTGGGCGCGGGGGCGGAAACGCTTCAGCGTCGGCCCCTCGTCGACCCACGCGCCGCTCACGACGAGCGTGCCCGTGTCGAGCTTGAAGTTGTGCTCGGCGTTGGCAATGGCACTGGCCAGCACCTTGCCCACCGGCTCACTGGCGGCCTGGGGGGCGAACCGCAGCACCGCCTGCGCCTCCGCGGCAGGCAGGCCGCGGATGAGGTCCACCACGCGGCGGGCCTTCATGGGCGTGACGCGGATGAACCGCGCCTGGGCCCTGGCTTCCATCGCTGTTCCCTCTCTCCTACAGACTGCCCGCTCAGCCGCGACGGCTGCGACGGTCTTCCTTGACGTGGCTGCGGAACGTCCGCGTCGGCGCGAACTCGCCGAGCTTGTGCCCCACCATGGCGTCGGTGATGAACACCGGCACGTGCTTGCGGCCGTCGTGCACGGCGATCGTGTGACCGATCATGTCCGGCACGATCATGGAGCGCCGGGACCACGTCTTGATGACGTTCTTGGTGCCCTTCTCGTTCTGGACGTCCACCTTCTTCATCAGGTGGTCGTCCACGAAGGGACCCTTCTTAAGGCTACGTGGCATGACGAGCGACTCCTACCGCTTCTTCTTGCTGCGACGACGGACGATCAGCCGGTCGCTCGACTTGTTCGCCTGGCGAGTGCGGCCTTCCTTCTTACCGTTCGGGTTCACCGGGTGCCGGCCACCGGAGGTCTTGCCCTCACCACCACCGTGCGGGTGGTCGATCGGGTTCATGGCCACGCCGCGGACGGTCGGGCGCTTGCCCTTCCACCGCATCCGGCCGGCCTTGCCCCAGTTGATGTTCGACTGCTCGGCGTTGCCGACCTCGCCGACCGTCGCGCGGCAGCGCACGTCCACCATCCGCATCTCGCCCGAGGGCATGCGCAGCGTGGCGTACTTGCCCTCCTTGGCCAGCAGCTGGACGCCGGCGCCCGCGGAGCGGGCGATCTTGGCGCCGCCGCCGGGCCGCAGCTCGATGGCGTGGATGACGGTACCCGTCGGGATGTTGCGCAGCGGCAGGCAGTTGCCCGGCTTGATGTCCGCGCCCGGCCCGTTCTCGACGCGGTCGCCCTGGCGCAGGTTCCGCGGCGCGAGGATGTAGCGCTTCTCGCCGTCGGCGTAGTGCAGCAGCGCGATGCGGGCGGTGCGGTTCGGGTCGTACTCGATGTGCGCGACCTTCGCCGGGACGCCGTCCTTGTCGTGCCGGCGGAAGTCGATCACGCGGTACGCGCGCTTGTGGCCGCCGCCCTGGTGCCGGGTCGTGATGCGGCCGTGGTTGTTGCGGCCGCCCTTCTTGGGGAGCGGACGCAGCAGCGACTTCTCCGGCTCGCTGCGCGTGACCTCGACGAAGTCGGCCACGCTGGAGCCGCGACGACCCGGAGTCGTCGGCTTGTAGTTACGGATGCCCATCTTTTTCGTTCATCCCTATTTCAGTCTTCGGGACCCTGGCCGGTTAGGCCGGGCCGCCGAAGATGTCGATCCGCTCGCCCTCGGCGAGGCTGACGATGGCGCGCTTGGTGTCCTTGCGCTTGCCGTAGCCGAACCGGGTGCGCTTGCGCTTGCCGGGCCGGTTGAGCGTGTTCACGTTCGTCACCTTGACGCCGAACACCGACTCGACGGCCTGCTTGATCTGCGTCTTGTTGGCGTCGGTGCGGACGACGAACGTGTACTTGTTCTCGTCCAGCAGCCCGTAGCTCTTCTCCGAGACGACCGGCGCGATGATGACGTCGCGGGGGTCGGCGATCTTGTTCACTGGTGCCGCCCTCCTTACTTCTTCGCCGCGCGCGAGATGAACTCGTCGTACGCCTTCTGCGTGAAGACGACGTCATCGTTCACCAGCACGTCGTAGGTGTTGAGCTGGTCGGAGACGAGAACGTGCACGCTCGGCTCGTTGCGCAGGCTCTTCCAGGTCAGCTCGTCCTCGCGGTCCAGGACCAGCAGGACGCGCTTGGCCTCGGTGACCGAGCGCAGCGCCGTCAGCGCCGTCTTCGTCTTCGGGGTGTCGCCCTCGATGATGTGGTCGACGACGTGCACCCGGCCGTAGCGGGCGCGGTCCGACAGGGCGCCGCGCAGCGCGGCGGCCTTCATCTTCTTGGGCGTCCGCTGCGAGTAGTCCCGCGGCTGCGGGCCGTGCACCGTGCCGCCGCCGGCGAACTGGGGCGCGCGGGTCGAGCCCTGGCGGGCGCGGCCGGTGCCCTTCTGCCGGTACGGCTTCTTGCCGCCGCCGGACACGGCGCCGCGGGTCTTCGTGGCGTGCGTGCCCTGCCGCGCCGCGGCCAGCTGCGCCACCACGACCTGGTGGATCAGCGGCACGCTGGTCTTCGCGTCGAAGACCTCGGCGGGCAGGTCGATGTCGAGCTTGGAGGTCACTTGCCCGTCCCCTTCACTGCGTCGCGGACCAGCACCACGCCGCCGTTGGGACCGGGAACCGCGCCCTTGATGAGCAGCAGGTTCTTCTCCGCGTCGACGGCGTGGACGGTCAGGTTCTGCACGGTGGTACGGGCGTTGCCGTGCCGTCCCGCCATGCGGAGGCCCTTGAAGACGCGACCCGGGGTCGCGCAGCCGCCGATCGAGCCCGGCGAGCGGTGCTTGCGCTGGGTGCCGTGCGAGGCGCCGAGGCCCTTGAAGCCGTGGCGCTTCATGACACCGGCGGTGCCCTTGCCCTTGCTCGTGCCGGTGACGTCGATCTTCTGGCCGGCCTCGAAGACGCCAGCGGTGATCTCCTGGCCGAGTTCGAACTCGGTGGTGTCGTCGGAGCGCAGCTCGACGAGGTAGCGGCGCGGCGTGACGCCGGCCTTCTCGAAGTGGCCCGTGCGCGGCTTGTTCACCTTGCGCGGGTCGATCTGCCCGTACCCGATCTGGACGGCGGTGTAGCCGTCCTTCTCCTGGGTGCGGAGCTGCGTGACGACACACGGCCCGGCCTGGACGACGGTCACCGGAACGATCCGGCCCTCATCGTCGAAGACCTGGGTCATGCCGAGCTTCTCGCCCAGGACGCCCTTCCTCTGCGTGCTCATTTCCGATGCGTCCCTCAGAGCTTGATCTCGATGTCAACGCCGGCCGGAAGGTCGAGCCGCATCAGCGAGTCGACCGTCTTGGGCGTCGGGTCGATGATGTCGATCAACCGCTTGTGCGTGCGCATCTCGAAGTGCTCGCGGCTGTCCTTGTACTTGTGCGGCGAGCGGATGACGCAGTACACGTTCTTCTCGGTCGGCAGCGGCACCGGGCCCGCGACCTTGGCGCCCGTCCGCGTCACCGTCTCAACGATCTTCTTCGCGGAGGTGTCGATGACCTCGTGGTCGTAGGCCTTGAGCCGGATGCGGATCTTCTGTCCCGCCATGGTGGCCTCGGTGTCCTTTGCTGTAGTGCCGCTGTTTACTTCACTGGTCGTAAGGCGGCGGCCCGGTTGCCCTGGGGCGGCCGGGCCGCCGCGCTACGAGAGGGTGTTACTTGATGACCTTGGTGACGCGACCGGCGCCGACGGTCCGGCCACCCTCGCGGATGGCGAACTTCAGGCCCTCCTCCATGGCGACGGGCTGGATCAGCTCGACGCGCATCTCGGTGTTGTCGCCCGGCATGACCATCTCGGTGCCCTCGGGGAGGTTCACCACGCCGGTGACGTCCGTGGTCCGGAAGTAGAACTGCGGACGGTAGTTGTTGAAGAACGGCGTGTGCCGGCCGCCCTCGTCCTTGGACAGGATGTAGACCTGCGCCTCGAACTCGGTGTGCGGGGTGTTCGTGCCCGGCTTGATGACGCACTGGCCGCGCTCGACGTCCTCGCGCTTGATGCCGCGCAGCAGCAGGCCGACGTTGTCGCCCGCCTGGCCCTGGTCGAGCAGCTTGCGGAACATCTCGACGCCGGTGACGGTCGTCTTGGACGAGGCGTCCTTGATGCCGATGATCTCGACTTCCTCGTTGACGTTCACGACGCCGCGCTCGATGCGGCCGGTGACGACCGTGCCGCGGCCGGTGATCGAGAAGACGTCCTCGATCGGCATCAGGAACGGCTTCTCGGTGTCGCGCACCGGCTCCGGCACGTTCTCGTCGACGGCGTTCATCAGCTCGACGATGGACTCGGCCCACTTCTCGTCGCCCTGCAGCGCCTGGAAGGCGGACACGCGGATGACCGGAACGTCGTCGCCCGGGAACTCGTACTCGGACAGCAGCTCGCGGACCTCGAGCTCGACGAGCTCCAGGATCTCCTCGTCGTCCACCATGTCGCACTTGTTCAGCGCGACGACGATGTAGGGGACGCCGACCTGGCGGGCCAGGAGCACGTGCTCCTTGGTCTGCGGCATCGGGCCGTCGGTCGCGGCGACCACCAGGATGGCGCCGTCCATCTGCGCCGCACCGGTGATCATGTTCTTGATGTAGTCCGCGTGACCGGGGCAGTCCACGTGCGCGTAGTGCCGGGACTCGGTCTGGTACTCGACGTGCGCGATGGAGATCGTGATGCCGCGCTCGCGCTCCTCCGGCGCCTTGTCGATGTCCTCGAACGGCGTGAAGGGGTTGAGGTCCGGGTACTTGTCGTGGAGCACCTTGGTGATCGCCGCGGTAAGCGTGGTCTTACCGTGGTCGATGTGACCGATGGTGCCGATGTTCACGTGCGGCTTCGTCCGCTCGAACTTGGCCTTCGCCACTGGTTGCTCCTTGTTGCGATCCTCGGCCGTCTGGAACGACCGCTTCGATGTACGTCTGGTGTGATCTGTGGGCAGGCCCGGGTGCTTACTCGCCCCGCGCCTTGGCGATGATCTCCTGCGCGACGTTCCCCGGAACCTCGGCGTAGGAGTCGAACTGCATGGTGAAGACAGCCCGGCCCTGGGTCTTGCTGCGCAGATCACCCACGTAGCCGAACATCTCGGACAGCGGCACGAGCGCCTTGACGATGCGCATGCCGTGCCGCTCGTCCATGGACTGGACCTGGCCGCGGCGGCTGTTGAGGTCGCCGATCACGTCGCCCATGTTCTCCTCGGGCGTGGTGACCTCGACGGCCATCATCGGCTCCAGCAGCGTCGGGGACGCCTTGCGGGCGGCCTCCTTGAACGCCATGGAACCGGCGACCTTGAACGCCATCTCCGAGGAGTCGACCTCGTGGTAGGCGCCGTCCTGCAGAGTGACCTTGACGCCCACCATCGGGTAGCCGGCGAGGACACCGAACTCCGCGGCCTCCTGGCAGCCCGCGTCGACCGACGGGATGTACTCCCGCGGGATGCGGCCACCGGTGACCTTGTTCTCGAACTCGTAACCGTCGGACCCGCCGCCGAGCGGCTCCAGGTCGATGATCACGCGGCCGAACTGGCCCGAGCCGCCCGTCTGCTTCTTGTGGGTGTACTCGACCTTCTCGACCTTGCGGGTGATGGTCTCGCGGTAGGCCACCTGCGGCTTGCCGACGTTGGCCTCGACCTTGAACTCGCGCTTCATCCGGTCGACGAGGATCTCCAGGTGGAGCTCGCCCATGCCGGAGATCACGGTCTGGCCGGTGTCCTCCTCGGTGCGGACCTGGAAGGACGGGTCCTCCTCGGCCAGCCGCTGGATCGCGGTGCCCAGCTTCTGCTGGTCGGCCTTGGTCTTCGGCTCGATCGCGACGTGGATGACCGGCGCCGGGAAGTTCATCGACTCCAGGACGATCGGGTCCTTGTCGTCGCAGAGCGTCTCACCGGTGGTGGTCTGCTTGAGGCCCATCACCGCGACGATGTCGCCGGCGCCCGCGCGCTCGATCTCGGTGCGCTTGTTGGCGTGCATCCGGTAGATCTTGCCGATGCGCTCCTTGCGCTCCTTGACGGAGTTCATCACGCTCGCGCCGGACTCCAGCACGCCGGAGTACACGCGCACGAAGGTGAGCTTGCCGAGGTGCGGGTCGGTCGCGATCTTGAACGCCAGGGCGGAGAACGGCTCGTCCTCGCTCGGCTTGCGGGACAGCACCTTCTCCTCGTCGCGGATGGCGTGGCCCTCGATGGCCTCGACGTCCAGCGGCGACGGCAGGTAGCGGACGATCGCGTCCAGC
Source organism: Actinomadura sp. NPDC048394 (assembly GCF_040651755.1). Lineage (NCBI taxonomy): Bacteria > Bacillati > Actinomycetota > Actinomycetes > Streptosporangiales > Thermomonosporaceae > Actinomadura > Actinomadura sp. NPDC048394. Next base: position 140,347 of record NZ_JBEZJL010000017.1, read on the forward strand.
AGCGGCTGCACGCCCTTGTTCTTGAAGGCCGTGCCGCACGTCACCGGGGTGACCTTCGCGGCGATCGTCGCGCGGCGGATGCCGGCGTGCAGCTGCTCCACGGTGGGCTCGTCGCCCTCCAGGTACAGCTCCATGATCTCGTCGTCGTTCTCGGCGAGCGTCTCGACCAGCTTGTCGTGCCACTCGCGGGCGGCCTCGGCGTGCGTCTCGGGGATGTCGAGCGTGTCGTACATCTCGCCGAGCTTGGCCTCCTCGTTCCAGACGAGGGCCTTCATGTTCACCAGGTCGATGACGCCCTTGAAGTCGGCCTCGGCGCCGATCGGCAGCTGCAGCACGAGCGGGACGGCGTTGAGACGGTTCTCGATCATGTCGACGCAGCGGTGGAACTCGGCGCCGACCCGGTCGAGCTTGTTGACGAAGCACATGCGGGGCACGCCGTAACGGTCGGCCTGGCGCCACACCGTCTCGGACTGCGGCTCCACGCCGGCGACACCGTCGAACACCGCGACCGCGCCGTCGAGCACCCGCAGGTTGCGCTCCACCTCGATGGTGAAGTCGACGTGCCCGGGGGTGTCGATGATGTTGATCGTGTGCTTGACGTCGTCGACGGGCCATTCGCAGGTGGTGGCGGCGGAGGTGATGGTGATCCCCCGCTCCTGCTCCTGCTCCATCCAGTCCATGGTGGCGGCGCCGTCGTGGACCTCGCCGATCTTGTAGCTGATGCCCGTGTAGTACAGGATCCGCTCGGTCGTCGTGGTCTTGCCAGCGTCGATATGGGCCATGATCCCGATGTTGCGGACCTTGGCCAGGTCTACACCGGTTTTGGTAGCCACAGTGTCCTCGCGTCCTCGCGTCGTCTCGTCGTTCTCAACCCGCCGGGGTTACCAGCGGTAGTGGGCGAAGGCCTTGTTGGACTCCGCCATCTTGTGGGTGTCCTCGCGCTTCTTGACAGACGCGCCGAGGCCGTTGCTCGCGTCGAGCAGCTCGTTCATCAGCCGCTCGGTCATGGTCTTCTCGCGGCGCTGCCGGGCGTACACCACCAGCCAGCGCAGCGCGAGGGTGGTGCTGCGGGCCGGCCGCACCTCGACGGGGACCTGGTAGGTCGCGCCACCGACGCGGCGGCTGCGGACCTCCAGGGTCGGCTTGACGTTGTCGAGCGCGCGCTTCAGCGTGACGACCGGGTCGTTGCCGGTCTTCTCGCGGGCGCCCTCGAGGGCGTCGTACACGATGCTCTGCGCGATGGAACGCTTGCCGTCCAGGAGAATCTTGTTGATGAGCGCGGTGACCAGCGGCGAGTTGTACACCGGGTCAGCGATCAGCTGGCGCTTGCCAGCGGGGCCCTTGCGCGGCATCAGCTCTTCTCCTTCTTCGCGCCGTACTTGCTGCGCGCCTGCTTGCGGTTGCGGACGCCCTGGGTGTCGAGCGACCCGCGGATGATCTTGTACCGAACACCCGGGAGGTCCTTCACACGGCCGCCGCGCACGAGCACGATCGAGTGCTCCTGCAGGTTGTGACCGACGCCGGGGATGTAGGCCGTGACCTCAATCCCGCTGGTCAGCCGGACACGGGCGACCTTGCGAAGCGCGGAGTTCGGCTTCTTGGGCGTCGTCGTGTAGACGCGCGTGCAGACGCCCCGCCGCTGGGGGCTCTCCTTCAGCGCGGGCGTCTTGTTCTTGGTCACCTTGTCCTGGCGGCCCTTTCGGACCAGCTGCTGGATCGTGGGCACCGCGTCTCCGTCTTCCCTCGTACCGAGCCGGTAAGTCTTGTGCTGCAATCACCACCTCAGGCGAGGCTGTGACCTGCCGGTTTCCCGACCTCTCCGACCCACGCGGTCGGGCGTGTCGCCGGTTCACGGAGCATTGCCCGCGAACAACCGACACAGACCGCCCGGCCCATCTCAGGGCCGAATCAAGCCGGGGAGTAGATGCGGCGCTGGGCCGGTCCTGGCGAACCTCGCCGGCGCGCACGCATAGCGGCCCGCACACAGCGGGCACAAGTGAAGAGGTTACCGACCCCTCCGCGAAAGTGCAAAGCGAACAGCGCACTACCGCGTGAGCCCGGTCCGGCGCAAGCCCGGAGGGCCCTCGAAAGCCGACGCGCCGTACAGATCAACGGAAGAACGCCGACGGGTGTTCCCGCGCGATGGCGGGAAGACCCGTCGGCATTGTGACCCACACCCCGGCCCTTGGGGAAGACGTGGACGACCTTTTACGTCCTCCCCCGGCCGGGTCTGCTACAGGACGAACGCGACGATCAGGACGATGAGGATCACCGCGACGACCGCGCCGCCGATGACGTAGAGCAGCGTGTTGCCCTTGCCGCCCTTGCCCTCGTCGCCGCCGTACGCGGGCGGCTGGCCGTACTGCCCCGGCTGCCCGAACTGGCCCTGCTGACCGGGCTGGCCCGGCTGGCCGAACGCGGGCTGGCCGCCGAACTGTTGCTGATCGCCCTGCTGGCCCTGCTGGCCGAACTGCTGCGCGCCCTGCTGCCCGTAATCCTGCTGCTGCCCGTAATCCTGCTGCTGCCCGAAGCCCTGCTGGCCGTAGTCCTGCTGCTGCCCGTAGTCCTGCTGCTGGCCGAACTGCTGGCCCTGCTGCTGGCCGTACTGCTGCTGGTCCTGCTGGGCGCCGAACGGCTGCGCGCCGTACTGCTGCTGCTCGCCCTGCTGGCCCTGCTGGCCGAACTGCTGGGCGCCCTGCCGGCCGTAGTCCTGCTGGCCGTACTGCTGGTCCTGCTGGCCGAAGGGCTGCGCGCCGGGCTGCGGCGGCTGCTGCTGGGCCTGCGGCTGCCACGACTGCTGCCCGATGTCCAGCCGGGTGTGCTCGGCCATCCCCCCGGACGGCTCCGCGGCGTGCCGCCCCTGCGACTGCGCGGACGGGTCGAACGCCTCGGTCGGCCGGGCGTCCTCGACGCCGCGGTCGGCGGGGGCGCCGAACGCGGGCGGCTCCTCCTGCGGGGCGCCCGCCTGCGGGGACCCGCCGAAGCCCGACTCGGGCGGCGGGACCATCATCGTCCGCTCGTGGTCGGCCTGGCCCTGGCCCGGCCCGCCCGGCTGCCGGCCCGCCTCCGGCGACCACGGCTCGGGCGTCGACGGCGGGACCGGCGCCTGCCACGGCTCGGCGGGCGGCTCCTGCCGCCGCTCGGGGCCGGTCGCGACGGGAACGTCGGTGCCGGGCGACCAGTGCAGCGTCGCCTGGTCGTCGACCGGGGGCCGCTGCGGCCGCTCGGGCTCCTGCCCGCCCGCGCCCGGGCCGGGGACGATCAGGGTGCGGTCGGTGCCGGCGTCCTGCGGCTGGCCCGGCGCCGGCGGCGCCTGCTCGGCGGGCGTCCCGCCCTCGGGCGCGCGGGGCTCGGCGGGCGGCGCGTAGCCGCCCTGGCCGCCGAACGGCGGCTGGCCGTACGGCTGCTGCTCCTGCGGGGCGCCGTGCATCGGCTGCTGCGGGTAGCCCTGCTGCTGCGGCTGGCCGTACTGCTGCTGCTCGTACTGCCCGCCGTACTGCTGCTCCGGCGGCGGGAAGCCGCCCGGGCCGGGAGGCGCGCCATAGGGCGACTGGCCGCCGGGCTGCTGCCCGTAGGGCTGCTGTTCCTGCTGCTGCTCGTACTGGGGGGCGCCGTACTGCTGCTGGGGCGGCGCCGGGGGCTGCTCGCCGTACTGCCGCAGCGGCTGCTCGACCATCGTCGGGGGCGGAGGCGGAGGCGTCTGCCGCTCCGGCTCGCCGGGCTCCTGCGGAGCCGGGGGCCGCTGCCCGCCGGCCGCGCCGCCCAGCTGCGGGGCGCCGAACACCACGGTCCGGTCGCCGAGCGGGCGCGCGGGGGGCTCGCCCCGCTCCTCGGGGGCCTGCCGCCCCTCGTCCTCCGGCAACGGCCGCTGCGGTCCCTGCGTGCCGTCATTCTCGGTCATCGTCGGGCTCCTTCAGCGCCGTCGTCCCGGGGCTCCTCAGTCCCGGTCGCCCGGGGATCCGCCGTGCGGTCCCCGGATCTGTCACTCGTTCGCCCCGTGGCGGTCTGGCCGCCCGTGGGCGTTCTGGCCCCCAGCCTGCCCCGATCGCCGGTGGTATCGCAAATCATCGCCAAAGATAGACGTCCGGCGCCCCCGGTCCGTTCCGACCGGGGGTGCCACCTGCGGGAACGTCCCGGCGGGCGGATCAGCCGTGCCCGCGGACCGGGTGCGGCCGGTACGGCGCCTCCAGCCGCTCGGCGTCCTTGTCATCCAGCACGAGCCCAGCCGCCGCGATCGCGTCGTCGATGTGCGCGGCCTTCGTCGCGCCGACGATCGGGGCCGTCACGCCCGGCCGCCCCAGCAGCCACGCGAGCGCGACCTGCGCCATGGGGACGCCCTTCTCCTCGGCGACCTCGCGGACGACGTCGACGACGTCGAAGTCGGCCTCGTCGTACATCATCTCGCCGTAGGCGTCGTTGCCCGCGCGGAGGGTGTTGGCGCGCCCGCCGCGGTCGCGGTTGCCCGCGAGCCGGCCGCGCGCGAGGGGGCTCCACGGGAGCAGCCCGACGCCCTGGTCGACGCAGAACGGGTTCATCTCCCGCTCCTCTTCGCGGTAGAGGAGGTTGTAGTGGTTCTGCATCGTGACGAACTTCGTCCAGCCGTGCTTGTCGGCCACGTGCTGCGCCTTGGCGAACTGCCACGTGAACATGCTGGACGCGCCTATGTACCGCGCCTTGCCCGCGCGCACAACGTCGTGGAGGGCCTCCATGGTCTCCTCAATGGGCGTGTCATAGTCCCAGCGGTGGATCTGGTAGAGGTCCACGTAGTCGGTGCCCAGGCGCCGTAGCGAGTCGTCAATGGCGGCCAGGATGTGCTTGCGGGACAGCCCCTTGTCGTTGGGGGCGTCGCCCACGGGGAGGCAGACCTTGGTCGCGAGGACGTAGTCGTCCCGGCGCGGGAACAGCTTCGCCAGCAGGCGACCGGTGATGATTTCGCTCACGCCGCGCGAGTACATGTCGGCGGTGTCGAAGAATGTCACACCGCCCTCGACGGCCCTGCGGACGATCGGCTCGGCGGCCTCCTCGTCCAGGGCCCAGGGGCGCTGCGCGGGGTCCCCGAAGCTCATCATGCCGAGGCAGATCCGCGAGACCCGCGTGCCGGTCGTCCCGAGCCGCACCTGTTCCATCGTCGTCTCCTCTCGTTCAGCGTTCTCCACGGTGCACCGCCGCTCGGGCCACCACCAAACGCGCGCGAACGCAACCGGAATTCGGGGTTCGGGATAGAGGAGGGTGTCAGTCCCCCCAGAGTCACGGAGACCCACCATGAAGAGACGCCCATGGCCGTGGTGAGCCAGGCTCCCGGCGAGCTGGGCGACGCCGAGATCGTGGCGGTGTCGCTGCGCACCCCGGAGGCGTTCGGCGAGCTGTTCCGGCGGCACGCGCCGCGGCTGCACGCCTACGTCCGGCGCCGGCTCGGGCCCGTCCTGGCCGACGACCTGGTGTCGGAGGCGTTCGCGACCGCGTTCCGGCAGCGCGAGCGGTTCGACGGGCGCGCGGAGTTCGGCGCCTGGTTGTGGGGCATCGCCTCCAACCTGATCGCCAAGCACCACCGGCACGAGACCCGCATGTACCGGGCGTTCGCGCGGACCGGCGTTGACCCCGCCGAGGAGGGCGTCGCCGAGCGCGCCGGGGACCGGGCGGCGGCCGCGGCGCTCGGTCCCGAGCTGGCGAAGGCCCTCGCGGTGCTGAGCGCGCAGGAGCGCAACGCGGTGCTGCTGCTGGCGTGGGCCGAGATGTCCTACGCCGAGATCGCCGCGGCGCTCGGGCTGCCGCTCGGCACCGTCAAGGCCAAGATCCACCGGGCCCGGACGAAGCTCCGCAAGGCCCTCCCCCTGGAGGAGAACGATGGATGAACTCGACGCGCTGCGCCGGATGCGGACGGCCCTGGCCGAGGAGGAGCACCCGGACGCGCTCGCCGCGCGCATCGGCTGGCGGGCGGACGCGGCGGGCGGCTCCCCCGCTCCGCGGCCCCTGCGCCGCCGCCTGCGGCTGCCGCTCGCGGGCGCGGTCGCGGCGGCCCTGGCCGCCGGGGCGGCCGCGGTCGTGGTGTCGCAGCCCGGGGACGCCGGGCAGAGCCGCACCGCGCCGCCGAAGGAGGGCAACGTCCTGCTGGTGGCCGCCACCAACGCGGAGAAGGCCCCGCTCGGCGCGTACTGGCACACCCGGAGCATCAGCGGCGAGATCTACGCGGTCGGCAGGAGCGCCGAGAACTTCTACAAGGTCGACTCCCGGCAGGGCAACGAGACCTGGACGGGCCGCGACGGCACGGGGAGCATGGTCCACCTCGACCCGGCCGACGTCCCGCTCACCCCGCAGGACGCGCGGAAATGGCGGGCGGCGGGGGCGCCGAAGATGGCCCGGGTGCCCGATCCCGAGGGCGCGGCCGGCTCCGTCTTCCTGGACATGGGGACGGGCAGCGGGCCCGCGGGCCCGTTCCCCACGTCGCCGGACGATTCCGCCTACGGCCTCACGCCGGCGAAGCTCGCGCAGCTCCCCACGGAGCCGAAGGCGCTGGAGGACGCGCTGCTGAACCTGCGAGGTGACTGGCACGCGTACTCGGCGAAGCCGGTGAAGGAACCGATCCGCGCCTTGCGGGGGCAGGAGCGCGTCCGGGCGCTGAGCGACGTGACGACCACGCTGCTGTCCACCGCGCCCGCGCCGCCGAAGGTGCGCGCCGCCGCGTTCCGGATGCTCGCCGCGCAGCCCGGCGTCCGGGCCGGGGGGCGCACGACCGATCCGCTGGGCCGCACCGGCACCGTGATCTCGCTGCCGCTGAAGACCACGGTCCCGCTCGGCCTGTTCACCGCGCCCAAGCAGCTCGGCACCTACACGCGCCAGCTGATCGTCGACCCGGACCGCGGGACGCTGCTGGCCGTCCGGGACCTGGTGGCGAAGCCGCCGAAGGGCAGCCGCCCGCTGCCCCCCGGGGACGACGGGAAGCCGCGCGCGCTGGAGGCGAAGAACATGCCGGACCGGTTCAGCCGCCCCGGTGACCTGGCGTCCTACCAGGCGTTCGAGGTCACGCAGTGGACCGACCAGGCGCCGCCGCACTGATCCCGGCGCCCCCGTCCCCGCGACGCGGAAGGGCCCGCTCCCGAAGGAGCGGGCCCTTTCCGTTGCGTCGGTCAGTCGAACCGATCAGGCGAGCCGATCAGGCGAAGGCGTGGCACTCCACCTCGGCGCGCGCATGGGTCATTCCCAGCTTGACGTACTTCTCCGCGCAAGCGCGCTGCTTGGCGTTGAGGTCGATCTTCCCGCACTCCTTCACGCTGGAGTAGGTGCGGCAGTGCTGCTGCGTCCCCTGGTCGTTCGCGGACGGCTGGGCGGCACTCGCGGTACCGACCCCGCCGATCCCGCCGAGCACGACGGCGGTGGCGAGCAGCGTTGCGGTCATGACCCTCTTCATATGATTTCCTCCCCCGACGCGACTTTAGCCAGCATCTGGGTCGTCCCCGGGCACAGCACCGCAAAACACGCTCAAAGGTCAAGAAAACCGACAAAACCGCAGGTAGATCGCCTGGCCGTGCGGGACGCCGCGCACGGCGCCGCGAACGCGGAAGGCCCCTCCCGCCGCAGCGGAAGGGGCCCTCGCCACCGGGGCGCGAAGCCCCGGTTCAGGTGTTACCGGTTGTACTGGCCGAAGTCGTACTCCTCCAGCGGCACGGCCTCGCCGGAGCCCTGCCCGAAGGCGTACTCGGCGCCGTCGTCGTAGGAGCCGACGGAGTACACCGCCGCCTTCGCCTCCTCGGTCGGCTCGACCCGGACGTTGCGGTACTGCGGCATGCCGGTACCGGCCGGGATGAGCTTGCCGATGATGACGTTCTCCTTGAGGCCCAGCAGCGGGTCGCTCTTGGCGTGCATCGCGGCCTCGGTGAGCACCCGGGTCGTCTCCTGGAAGGACGCCGCCGACAGCCACGACTCGGTCGCGAGCGAGGCCTTGGTGATGCCCATCAGGACGGGGCGGCCGGCGGCGGGCGTCCCGCCCTCGGCCACGACGTTCCGGTTCGTCTCCTCGAAGATCGGACGCTCCACCAGGTCGCCCGGGAGCAGCTCGGTGTCGCCCGACTCGAGGATGTTCACCCGCTTCAGCATCTGGCGGACGATGATCTCGATGTGCTTGTCGTGGATCGACACGCCCTGCGACCGGTAGACCTCCTGGACCTCCTGCACCAGGTGCAGCTGCACCGCGCGGGGGCCGAGGATGCGCAGCACCTCGTGCGGGTTGATCGCACCCGCGATGAGCTGCTGGCCGACGTCGACGTGCTCGCCCTCCTTGACCAGCAGCCGGGACCGCATGGGCACCTGGTAGCCGATCTCGTCGGAGCCGTCGTCCGGGACGACGACGACCTTGCGGGTCTTCTCCGTCTCGTCGATCTTGATCCGGCCGGCGACCTCGCTGATCGGGGCCACACCCTTCGGGATGCGGGCCTCGAACAGCTCCTGGACGCGGGGCAGACCGTGCGTGATGTCGCCGCCGGCGACACCGCCGGTGTGGAACGTCCGCATGGTCAGCTGCGTGCCGGGCTCACCGATGGACTGCGCGGCGATGATGCCGACGGCCTCGCCGACGTCCACCCGCTTGCCGGTCGCCAGCGAGCGGCCGTAGCAGGCGGCGCAGACACCGATCTTCGCCTCGCAGACCAGCGCGCTGCGGGTCCGCACCGACTCCACGCCCGCCTCGACCAGCCGGGTCACGACCGCGTCGGACAGGTCGGTGTCGGCCGGGAAGATGACCGTCCCGTCGACCTCGACGTCCTCGGCGATCGTGCGGCCGATCAGCGCGGTCTCCGAGGTGGCCAGCTTGACCAGCGTGCCGTCCGGCAGCTTCTCGGCGACCTCGAACGGGATCGTCCGGTCGGTGCCGCAGTCGATCTCGCGGACGATGACGTCCTGCGCGACGTCCACCAGGCGCCGGGTCAGGTAACCCGAGTCGGCGGTCCGCAGCGCGGTGTCCGCGAGGCCCTTCCGGGCGCCGTGCGTCGAGATGAAGTACTCGACGACCGACAGCCCCTCGCGGAAGGACGACTTGATCGGACGCGGGATGGTCTCGCCCTTCGGGTTGGAGACCAGGCCGCGCATGCCGGCGATCTGGCGGAGCTGGAGCGGGTTGCCGCGGGCGCCCGACTGGATCATCATCCAGATCGGGTTGGCCTTCGGGAACGCCTTCTCCATGTCCACCGCGACGTCCGCGGTGGCCTTGTTCCAGATCTCGATGAGCTCCTGCTTGCGCTCGTCGTCGGTGATCAGACCGCGGTTGAACTCGCGCTGCACCTTCTCCGCGCGCGCCTCGTAGCCGGACAGGATGTCCTGCTTGTTCGGCGGCGTGACGACGTCGTCGATGGAGATGGTCACACCGGACCGGGTGGCCCAGTGGAACCCGGTGCTCTTCAGCGCGTCCAGCGCGTTGGCCACCGCGACCTTCGGGTACGTCTCGGCCAGCTCGTTGACGATCGCCGAGAGCTGCTTCTTGCCGATCTCGTCGTCGACGAACGGGAAGTCGTCCGGCAGCGCCTCGTTGAACAGCGCGCGGCCGAGCGTCGTCTCCAGCCGGTACGGCTGGCCGGGCTCGTAGCCCTCGGGCGCCTGCCAGCCGCGCGGCGGCGGGACGTCCTTGAGCCGGATCTGGATCTTGGCCTGCAGGTCCAGCTCGCGCCGGTCGTAGGCCATGATCGCCTCGGCGATCGAGCCGAACGCGCGGCCCTCGCCGTCGGCGCCGTCCTTCTGCGTCGTCAGCCAGTACAGGCCGATGACCATGTCCTGGGTGGGCATGGTGACGGGCTTGCCGTCCGACGGCTTCAGGATGTTGTTGGTCGACAGCATCAGGATCCGCGCCTCGGCCTGCGCCTCGGCGGACAGCGGCAGGTGCACCGCCATCTGGTCGCCGTCGAAGTCCGCGTTGAACGCGGTGCAGACGAGCGGGTGGATCTGGATGGCCTTGCCCTCGACCAGCTGCGGCTCGAACGCCTGGATGCCCAGGCGGTGCAGGGTCGGCGCCCGGTTCAGCAGCACCGGGTGCTCGGTGATGACCTCTTCCAGCACGTCCCACACGACCGGGCGCGCGCGCTCGACCATCCGCTTGGCGGACTTGATGTTCTGCGCGTGGTTGAGGTCGACCAGCCGCTTCATGACGAACGGCTTGAACAGCTCCAGCGCCATCTGCTTGGGCAGGCCGCACTGGTGCAGCTTCAGCTGCGGGCCGACGACGATGACCGAACGGCCGGAGTAGTCGACGCGCTTGCCCAGCAGGTTCTGCCGGAACCGGCCCTGCTTGCCCTTGAGCATGTCGGACAGCGACTTCAGCGGACGGTTGCCCGGCCCGGTGACCGGGCGGCCGCGGCGGCCGTTGTCGAACAGCGCGTCGACGGCCTCCTGCAGCATCCGCTTCTCGTTGTTGACGATGATCTCGGGCGCGCCGAGGTCGAGCAGGCGCTTGAGCCGGTTGTTCCGGTTGATGACCCGGCGGTACAGGTCGTTCAGGTCGGAGGTCGCGAAGCGGCCGCCGTCCAGCTGCACCATCGGACGCAGGTCCGGCGGGATCACCGGGATGCAGTCCAGCACCATGCCGAGCGGGCTGTTGCGGGTGTTCAGGAACGCCGAGACGACCTTCAGCCGCTTGAGGGCGCGGGCCTTCTTCTGGCCCTTGCCGGTGCGGATGATGTCGCGCAGCTTCTCCGCCTCGGCGTCGAGGTCGAAGTTCTGCAGCCGCGCCTGGATGGCCGCGGCGCCCATGCCGCCCTCGAAGTACTTGCCGAACCGGTCGCGCATCTCGCGGTAGAGCAGCTCGTCGCCCTCCAGGTCCTGGACCTTGAGGTTCTTGAACCGGCTCCACACCTCGTCGAGGCGGTCGAGCTCGCGCTGCGCGCGGTCGCGCAGCTGCTTCATCTCCCGCTCGGCGCCGTCGCGCACCTTGCGCTTCTGGTCGGCCTTCGCGCCGGCCTCCTCGAGCTCCGCCAGGTCGCCCTCCAGCTTCTGCTGGCGGGCCTCGACCTGCGCGTCGCGGGCCTGCTCGATCTGCTGGCGCTCCACGGAGATGTGGGCCTCCAGCGTCGGCAGGTCGCGGTCGCGGCGCTCGGCGTCCACGCTGGTGATCATGTAGGCCGCGAAGTAGATGATCTTCTCGAGATCCTTCGGGGCCAGGTCCAGCAGGTAGCCGAGGCGCGACGGGACGCCCTTGAAGTACCAGATGTGCGTGACCGGCGCGGCCAGCTCGATGTGGCCCATCCGCTCACGGCGCACCTTGGCGCGGGTCACCTCGACGCCGCAGCGCTCGCAGATGATGCCCTTGAACCGGACGCGCTTGTACTTGCCGCAGTAGCACTCCCAGTCCCGGGTCGGACCGAAGATCTTCTCGCAGAAGAGCCCGTCCTTCTCCGGCTTGAGGGTCCGGTAGTTGATCGTCTCCGGCTTCTTCACCTCGCCGTGGGACCACTGGCGGATGTCGTCGGCGGTCGCCAGGCCGATGCGAAGCTCGTCGAAGAAGTTGACGTCAAGCAACTGTTTTCCCCTTGAGTTGATCAGACCTCTTCGACACTGCTCGGCTCGCGCCGGGACAGGTCGATGCCGAGCTCCTCCGCGGCGCGGAAGACGTCCTCATCGGTGTCGCGCATCTCGATGGACATGCCGTCGCTCGACAGGACCTCGACGTTGAGGCAGAGCGACTGCATCTCCTTGATGAGCACCTTGAAGGACTCGGGAATGCCGGGCTCGGGGATGTTCTCGCCCTTGACGATGGCCTCGTACACCTTCACGCGGCCGAGCACGTCGTCGGACTTGATGGTCAGCAGCTCCTGGAGGGCGTAGGCGGCGCCGTACGCCTCCAGCGCCCACACCTCCATCTCACCGAAGCGCTGGCCGCCGAACTGGGCCTTACCGCCGAGCGGCTGCTGGGTGATCATGGAGTAGGGGCCGGTCGAGCGCGCGTGGATCTTGTCGTCGACCAGGTGGAGCAGCTTGAGGATGTAGATGTAGCCGACCGACAGCGCGTCCTTGTAGGGCTCGCCGGTGCGGCCGTCGAACAGCCTCGCCTTGCCGCCGGGGCCCACCATCCGGTTGCCGTCGCGGTTCGGCAGCGTGCTCTCGATCAGCCCGGTGACGTCGGTCTCGCGCGCGCCGTCGAACACCGGCGTCGCGGTGTTCGTCCACGGCGGAGCCTCGTCGGCGCCGATCTCCTTGAGCGCCCGCTTCCAGTCGGCGTCGTCGCCCTCGACCTTCCAGCCGCGGGAGGCGACCCAGCCGAGGTGGGTCTCCAGGACCTGGCCGACGTTCATCCGGCCGGGCACGCCCAGCGGGTTGAGCACGATGTCGACCGGCGTCCCGTCCTCCAGGAACGGCATGTCCTCGACCGGGAGGATCTTGGAGATGACGCCCTTGTTGCCGTGCCGGCCGGCCAGCTTGTCGCCGTCGGTGATCTTGCGCTTCTGGGCCACGTACACCCGGACCAGCTCGTTCACGCCGGGCGGGAGCTCGTCGCCCTCGTCGCGGGAGAACACCCGGACGCCGATGACCTTGCCCTCTTCACCGTGCGGCACCTTCAGCGAGGTGTCGCGGACCTCGCGGGCCTTCTCGCCGAAGATCGCGCGCAGCAGCCGCTCCTCGGGGGTCAGCTCCGTCTCGCCCTTGGGCGTGACCTTGCCGACCAGGATGTCGCCGGGGACGACGTCCGCACCGATGCGGATGATGCCGCGCTCGTCGAGGTCGGCCAGGACCTCCTCGGAGACGTTCGGGATGTCCCGGGTGATCTCCTCGGGGCCGAGCTTGGTGTCGCGGGCGTCGACCTCGTGCTCCTCGATGTGGATCGAGGAGAGGACGTCGTCCTGCACCAGCCGCTGGCTGAGGATGATCGCGTCCTCGTAGTTGTGGCCCTCCCACGGCATGAACGCCACGAGCAGGTTCTTACCGAGCGCCATCTCGCCGTTGTCGGTGCACGGGCCGTCGGCGATGACCTGCCCGAACTCGACCCGCTGGCCCTCGTCCACGATCGGCTTCTGGTTGAAGCAGGTGCCCTGGTTGGAGCGCTTGAACTTGGACACGCGGTAGGTCGTCCGGGTGCCGTCGTCGTTCATGACGGTCACGTAGTCGGCCGAGACCTCCTCGACGACGCCGGCCTTCTCGGCCGTGATCACGTCGCCGGCGTCGGTCGCCGCGCGGTACTCCATGCCGGTGCCGACCAGCGGCGCCTCGCTGCGCAGCAGCGGGACGGACTGGCGCTGCATGTTGGAGCCCATCAGCGCGCGGTTGGCGTCGTCGTGCTCCAGGAACGGGATCATCGCGGTCGCGACCGAGGTCATCTGCCGGGCCGAGACGTCCATGTACTGGACCTCGCGGGCCGGGACCAGCTCGACCTCGCCGCCCTTGCGGCGGACCAGGATGCGGTCGTCCTGGAAGGTGCCGTCCTCGTTGAGCAGGGAGTTGGCCTGCGCGATGACGAAGCGGTCCTCCTCGTCGGCCGTCAGGTAGTCGATCTGCTCGGTGACCCGGCCGTCCTCGACCTTGCGGTACGGGGTCTCGACGAACCCGAACGGGTTGACCCGGCCGAACGCGGCGAGCGAGCCGATCAGGCCGATGTTCGGGCCTTCCGGCGTCTCGATCGGGCACATGCGGCCGTAGTGCGACGGGTGGACGTCGCGGACCTCCATGCCCGCGCGCTCACGGGACAGACCGCCGGGGCCGAGCGCGTTCAGGCGGCGCTTGTGCGTCAGCCCGGCCAGCGGGTTGGTCTGGTCCATGAACTGCGACAGCTGGCTGGTGCCGAAGAACTCCTTGATGGAGGCGACGACCGGCCGGATGTTGATCAGCGTCTGCGGCGTGATCGCCTCGACGTCCTGGGTGGTCATCCGCTCGCGGACGACGCGCTCCATGCGGGCCAGGCCCAGCCGGACCTGGTTCTGGATGAGCTCGCCGACCGTGCGCAGGCGCCGGTTGCCGAAGTGGTCGATGTCGTCGACCTCGATCGGCACGGGGACGGCCCCGAGGGTGGCCTCCTCCTCGCCGGCGTGCAGCCGGACGAGGTACTCGATCGTGGCGACGATGTCGTCCTCGGTCAGGGTGCCCTGGCGCATGTCCAGGTCGAGGCCGAGCTTCTTGTTGATCTTGTAGCGGCCGACCTTGGCGACGTCGTACCGCTTCGGGTTGAAGTACAGGTTCTCCAGCAGGGTCTGCGCCGACTCGCGGGTCGGCGGCTCGCCCGGCCGCAGCTTGCGGTAGATGTCGAGGAGCGCGTCGTCCTGGCCGGAGGTGTGGTCCTTCTCCAGGGTGACGTTGATCGACTCGTAGGCGCCGAAGTGCTCGCGGATGCGGGCCTCGTCCCAGCCGAGGGCCTTGAGCAGCACGGTGACCGGCTGCTTGCGCTTGCGGTCGATGCGCACGCCGACGTTGTCGCGCTTGTCGATCTCGAACTCGAGCCAGGCGCCGCGGCTCGGGATGACCCGGCAGCCGTAGATGTCCTTGTCGGACGCCTTGTCGAGGGCGCGGTCGAAGTACACGCCGGGCGAGCGGGTCAGCTGCGAGACCACGACGCGCTCGGTGCCGTTGATGATGAAGGTGCCCTTCGGGGTCATGAGCGGGAAGTCGCCCATGAACACCGTCTGGCTCTTGATCTCACCGGTGGTGTTGTTGATGAACTCCGCCGTGACGAACAGCGGGGCGGAGTAGGTCATGTCCTTGTCCTTGCACTCCTCGACGGAGTACTTGGGCGGCTCGAACCGGTGGTCGCGGAACGAGAGGGACATGGTCCCGGAGAAGTCCTCGATCGGACTGATCTCTTCGAAGATCTCCTCCAGCCCCGACTGGGTCGGGACGCTCTTACTTCCGGCCTTCTGGGCCGCCTCGACCCGGGCCTTCCACCTCTCATTGCCCAGCAGCCAGTCAACGGAGTTGGTCTGCAGAGCAAGGAGGTCCGGGACTTCGAGCGGCTCCTTGATGCGCGCGAAGGAGACGCGGTTCGGACCGGTTGCGGTATTCGAGGCGTTGCGCGAGGCTGCCAAGAGTGGTCCTTCCGAGGGCTCGCGGCGTAACTGACGACACGCACGCCAGACGATCCACGTCCAAGACCCGTGCGTTAGGGTCCAAAACGGACCCGCTCGGGAGTGCTCTCACACGTGGATAGTCAGAGGGCAGCGCAAAGGGGCAGTGTAGCCGACCGGTACACCGCTCGCAACTCTAGCGCCGCAGTATGCATCACGTTGCCATGGAGCATCGCCCCTCAGGGCCTTGCAGTCAAGAGCGGACTTGGACTTTTCGGGCTCTGACCTGCAGTGAGGAAGGCCATAGTTTAGGCGTCCCCGCACCCCGGCGCGAAGCACCCGCCTCCCGGCTCCCGGCGCGCCCTCCGGTCCCGCCCGCCGCACCCTCCGCGAACGCCTCGGGGGGCCCCCCCAGCGGGTGGTGGCCCGCGGCTTCCCTTAGCGTGCCGGCGGGGCCGCCCGCGGGCGGCCCACCTGAGATACGCCCAATGTG
>NZ_JBEZJL010000018.1:0-151934 GCF_040651755.1 Actinomadura sp. NPDC048394
CCCCGGCCACCGCCACGGGCAGGCCCGCGGAGCGAGTGCAGCGAGCGCAGCGGGCATGCCCGCCGGCTGGCAGGCCGTTTCGCCGCGGAGCGCCAGCGGAGCGGGGAAACGGCCTGTCAGCCGTGACGGGGGGTTCCGGGGGGTCGCTCCCCCGGGAATTTTCTGAGCGCGGCGGCCATGGCCGCGGCGGCGGCGCCGGGGTCGGGGGCGGCGGTGATGGGGCGGCCGATGACGAGGAGGTCGGCGCCGGCGGCGAGCGCGGCCTCGGGGGTGGCGACGCGGGCCTGGTCCTGGGTGTCCGCGCCGGCGGGGCGGACGCCGGGGGTGATGAGGGTGATGCCGGGGCCGACCTCGGCGCGGACGGCGGCGGCCTCCTGCGGGGAGCAGACGAGGGCCTGGGCGCCCGCGCCGACGGCGAGGGCGGCGAGGCGGCGGACGGCGTCGGGGGCGGGCCCCTCGATGCCGACGGCGCGCAGGTCGGCGTCGTCCAGGGAGGTGAGGACGGTCACCGCGGCGATCGTGGTGGCGGGGGCCGCCTCGACCGCCTCGCGGATCATGGCGGGGCCGCCGGCGGCGTGCACGGTGAGGTAGGACGGCTTGAGCCGGGCGACGGCGCGGGCGGCGCCGCGCACGGTGGCGGGGATGTCGTGCAGCTTGAGGTCGAGGAAGACCTGGACGCGGCTCGCGCCGCGGACGCTGGCGACGACGTCGGGCCCGTACCGCAGGTACAGCTCGAGGCCCACCTTGACGGTGGAGACGTGCGGCGTGACCAGGGTGGCCCAGCGCGCGGCCGTGTCCAGGTCGGGCGCGTCCAGCGCGACGGCGATGGGGGCTGCGGTCACAGCTTCTCCTTCTCGGGCTCTTGGGGCCGCACCTGGGGCGGCACGTAGCCGGCGGGCTTGTGGGCGAGCCCGACGGCGTCGGCGAGGCGCCCGATGCGGCGGGCGGCGAGGGCCTCGTCCAGCTCGCGCAGGACGCGGGGGCCGGCCGCGGGGTCGTGGAACAGGGCGGTGCCGACGGCGACGGCGGACGCGCCGGCCAGGATGAACTCGAGGGCGTCGAGGCCGGTGGCGATGCCGCCGACGCCGATGATCGGGGTGCTGGGCAGCGCGGCGTGCACCTGGTAGACGCAGCGGACGGCGATCGGCCGGATCGCGGGCCCGGACAGGCCGCCGGACACGCCGGTGAGGGCGGGCCGGAGGGTGTGCGGGTCGATGGCCATGCCGTCCATGGTGTTGATCAGGGTGAGGCCGTCGGCGCCGGCGTCGACGCAGGCGAGCGCGATCCCGACGATGTCGGTGACGTCGGGGGCGAGCTTGGCGAAGATCGGGGTGCCGGGGCGGGCGGCGGCGCGGACGGCGCGGAGCACGGAGGCGGCGGCGGACGGGTGCCAGCCGAACATGCGGCCGCGGTCCTCGACGTTGGGGCAGGCGACGTTGACCTCGATGGCGGCGACGCCGGGGACGTGGCGGAGCCGGCGGGCGAGGTCGCCGAACTCCTCGACGCTGTTGCCGGCGATGGACACGATGGTGCGGACGTCCTGCTCGATGAGCCAGGGAAGGTCGCGTTCCAGGAACGTCTCGATGCCGGGGCCGGGGAGGCCCATGGCGGTGAGGAGCCCGCTGGGGGTCTCGGTCACGCGCGGTGTGGGGCGTCCCGCGCGCGCTTGGGGCATCACCGAGGTGGTGACGAACGCGCCGAGGCGGGTGAGGTCGAAGAACTGGGCGAGTTCGCGTCCGGTGCCGCCGCATCCGGAGGCCGTCAGGACGGGGTTGGGAAGCTCCAGGGCACCGAGGGCGGTCCGCACCCGGTCGCTCGCCCGGTCGCTCACTTGGAGCCTCCTTCGGTGACGCTGAGGACGCGCGGCGCGCCGAGCGCGTCGAACGGGATGGTGCCGAGGTCGCCCCAGCGGACGCGGTCGCCGCGCAGGACGGGCCCGTCGGCGCAGGCGCGGACCATGCGGGTGACGCCGTCCTCGCCGTGGACGGGCAGCATGCAGGTCATGCAGACGCCGATGCCGCAGGCGCCGGTGCGCTGCAGGAACTCCTCGACCGACACCTGGGACGGCAGCCCGAACTCGCCGGCGATCTGGGTGACCGAGCGCAGCAGCCCGGTCGGCCCGCAGGCGTAGACGACGTCGGCGCCGGTCTCCTGGACGACGCGGGGCAGCACGTCGCGCATGGTGCCCTTCTCGCCGAGCGAGCCGTCCTCGGTGACGACGGTGGCGGAGTCGCCGATGCGCTGCGCCATCCGGGACCCGAACACCTGCTTGGCGGACGGGCCGGCGAGCACGAAGTGGACCTGGCAGCCGCGCCGCACCAGCGTGTCGGCGAGCGCGAACACCGCGGCGCCGCCGGGGCCGCCGGCGGCCAGCAGGCAGCTGACGGGGTCGCGGGGCAGCCGGAACGGGCGGCCGAGGGGGCCGAGCAGGTCGAGCTGGTCGCGGGCGCGGCGGCCGGCGAGCCAGCCGGTGCCGGGCTCGGTGTCGGCGAACACGACCTCGACGGTGCCGCCGTAGTCGGACTGGACCTGGTGGACGCCGAAGCAGCGGCGGACCAGCCGGGCGGTGTGCTCGCCGCCGACGGCGACGGCCACGAACTGGCCGGGCCGGAACCGCTCGGCGATGGCGGGCGCCACCAGCGTCATCGCGTGGTAGTCCTGCACCTGGCGGACCGTGAGGACCGTCGCCGACGTCTGCACCGGCGTGTCGGACACCCGTCTCCCTCTCCTCGTCGCGTCCGCCGCGCGGGCGGGACCGCCGGCCCCGCCCGCCGCGGCGGCTGTCACCCGGGCGCCACCGTGCCGTCACCCGCCGGGGCGACCGCGCCGGTGCGCCCGTGGGCGCCGCTGAGCCGCTCGGCGTGCTCCTGGAGGGAGCGGACGCCGACCTGGCCGCCCGCGACGGCCTCGATGCCCTGGACGGCGGCGGCGAGCCCCTGGACGGTCGTCACGCACGGTACGCCCCGCAGCACGGCCGCGGTGCGGATCTCGTACCCGTCGAGCCGCGGCCCCGACTGGCCGGGGCTTCCGAAGGGAGTATTGACGATGAGGTCGACCTCGCCGTCCAGGACGCGCCGCACGATGGTGGGCTCGCCGTCCGGGCCCGGGCCTTCGCTGTGCTTGCGCACGATCTTGGCACGCACGCCGTTGCGGCGCAGGACCTCCGCGGTCCCTTCCGTGGCAAGAATCTCAAAGCCCAGGTCAGCGAGCCGCTTGACCGGGAAGATCATGTGCCGTTTGTCGCGGTTCGCGACCGACACGAACGCGCGGCCCTTGGTGGGCAGCGAGCCGTAGGCGGCCTGCTGCGACTTGGCGAACGCGGTGCCGAACACCTCGTCGATGCCCATGACCTCGCCGGTGGAGCGCATCTCGGGGCCGAGGATGGTGTCGACGCCCTGGCCGCGCTCGTTGCGGAACCGGTCGAAGGGCAGCACGGCCTCCTTGACGGCGATCGGCGCGTCCAGCGGCAGGGTGCCGCCGTCGCCGGCCTCCGGGAGCAGCCCCTCGGCGCGCAGTTCGGCGATCGTGGCGCCCATCATGACGCGGGCGGCGGCCTTGGCGAGCTGCACCGCGGTCGCCTTCGACACGAACGGGACGGTCCGGGACGCGCGCGGGTTGGCCTCCAGGACGTACAGGACGCCCGCCGACAGCGCGTACTGGACGTTCATCAGCCCGCGGACCCCGACGCCCTTGGCGAGCGCCTCGGTGGACTCGCGGATGCGGCGGATGTCGTCGTGGCCGAGGGTGATGGGCGGCAGGGCGCACGCCGAGTCGCCGGAGTGGATGCCGGCCTCCTCGATGTGCTCCATGACGCCGCCGAGGTACAGCTCCTCGCCGTCGTAGAGGGCGTCGACGTCGATCTCGATGGCCTCGTCCAGGAACCGGTCGACGAGCACCGGGTGCTCCGGGCTGGCCTCGGTCGCCCGCGCCATGTACGACTCCAGCGTGGTGTCGTCGTACACGATCTCCATGCCGCGCCCGCCGAGCACGTAGGACGGCCGGACGAGGACGGGGTAGCCGATCTCGGCGGCGATCTCGAGGGCCTCCTCGTAGGAGGTGGCGGTGCCGTGCTTGGGCGCGAGCAGCCCGGCGCGGTGCAGGACGTGCCCGAACGCGCCGCGCTCCTCGGCGAGGTGGATGCTCTCGGGGGACGTCCCGACGATCGGCACGCCGGCGTCCTTGAGCTTCTGCGCCAGGCCGAGCGGGGTCTGCCCGCCGAGCTGGACGATGACGCCCGCGACCTCGCCGGACTGCTGCTCCGCGTACACCACCTCGAGGACGTCCTCCAGGGTGAGCGGCTCGAAGTAGAGCCGGTCGGAGGTGTCGTAGTCGGTGGAGACGGTCTCGGGGTTGCAGTTGACCATCACGGTCTCGTAGCCGGCGTCGGCGAGCGCGAACGAGGCGTGGACGCAGGAGTAGTCGAACTCGACGCCCTGGCCGATCCGGTTGGGCCCGCTGCCGAGGATGATCACCTTGGGCTTCGCGCCCGGCGGGACCTCGGTCTCCTCGTCGTAGGCGGAGTACAGGTAGGGGGTCTGCGCGGCGAACTCGGCGGCGCAGGTGTCGACGGTCAGGTAGACGGGGCGGACGCCGAGCGCGTGCCGCAGCTCCCGGACGACCTCCTCCGACAGGCCCCGCAGCTCGCCGATCTGCGCGTCGGAGAACCCGTGCCGCTTGGCGCGCAGGATCTTGTCGCGGGTGAGCGCGTCGTCGGCGGTGCGGATCTCCTCGGCGATCTCGTTGATCGCGGCGATCTGGTCGAGGAACCAGGGGTCGATCCCGGTCGCCTCGTAGACCTCCTGGATGCTCGCGCCGGCCCACAGCGCCCGCTGGACGTCGCGGAGCCGCCCGTCGTGCGGCCGCCGGGCCGACTCCAGCAGCTCCCGGTCGTCGGCGGCGCCGGCCCAGCTGAACGACGAGCCCGTGCGCTCCAGGGACCGCAGCGCCTTCTGCAGCGCCTCGGTGAAGCAGCGGCCGATCGCCATCGCCTCGCCGACCGACTTCATGTGGGTGGTGAGGGTCGGGTCGGCGCCGGGGAACTTCTCGAACGCGAACCGCGGCACCTTCACCACGACGTAGTCGAGGGTCGGCTCGAACGACGCGGGGGTCTCGCGGGTGATGTCGTTGGGGATCTCGTCGAGGGTGTAGCCGATGGCGAGCTTCGCGGCGATCTTGGCGATCGGGAAGCCGGTCGCCTTGGAGGCGAGGGCCGACGAGCGCGACACCCGCGGGTTCATCTCGATGACGATCATCCGGCCGGTGCCGGGGTGCACGGCGAACTGGATGTTGCAGCCGCCGGTGTCGACGCCGACCTCGCGGATCACCGCGATCGCGACGTCGCGCATGTTCTGGTACTCGCGGTCGGTCAGCGTCATCGCGGGCGCGACGGTGATCGAGTCGCCGGTGTGCACGCCCATCGGGTCGAGGTTCTCGATGGAGCACACGATGACCACGTTGTCGGCGCGGTCCCGCATGACCTCCAGCTCGTACTCCTTCCAGCCGAGGATGGACTCCTCGAGGAGCACCTCGTTGGTCGGCGACGCGTCGAGGCCGGCGCCGGCGATGCGGCGCAGCTCGTCCTCGTCGTGGGCGAAGCCGGAGCCGCGGCCGCCCATGGTGAACGACGGCCGGACGACGAGCGGGTAGCCGAGCTCGCCGGCCGCCGCGATGATCTCGTCCATCGTGTGGCAGATGACGGACCGGGCGGACTCGGCGTTCAGGCCCTGCTCGCGCGCGACCTTGGCGACGATCTCCTTGAACCTCTCGCGGTTCTCGCCGGCCTGGATCGCGTCCACGTCGGCGCCGATCAGCTCGACGCCGTACTTGGCGAGGACGCCGCTCTCGAACAGCGCGATGGCGGTGTTGAGGGCCGTCTGGCCGCCCAGGGTGGGCAGCAGCGCGTCCGGCCGCTCCTTGGCGATGATCTTCTCGACGACCTCGGGGGTGATCGGCTCGACGTAGGTGGCGTCGGCGAACTCCGGGTCGGTCATGATCGTGGCGGGGTTGCTGTTGACCAGCGTCACCCGCAGGCCCTCGGCCTTCAGCACCCGGCACGCCTGCGTGCCGGAGTAGTCGAACTCGCACGCCTGGCCGATGACGATCGGCCCCGAGCCGATGACCAGGACGGACTTCAGGTCTTCGCGGCGCGGCATTACTTCGACGCCTCCATGATCTCGCAGAAACGGTCGAAGAGCCCGGACGCGTCGTGCGGGCCCGCCGCGGCCTCCGGGTGGTACTGGACGCTGAACGCCGGGCGGTCCAGGAGCCGCAGCCCCTCGACGCAGCCGTCGTTGAGGTTCACGTGGCTGACCTCGGCGCGGCCGTACGGGGTGTCGAACGGGCCGTCGGTGGGCGCGTCCACGGCGAACCCGTGGTTGTGCGCGGACACGTCGACCTTGCCGGTCGCCTTGTCCTGGACGGGCTGGTTGATGCCCCGGTGCCCGAACCGCAGCTTGTAGGTGCCGAGGCCGAGCGCGCGGCCGAAGATCTGGTTGCCGAAGCAGATGCCGAAGAACGGCTTGCCGGCGTCCAGGACGCCGCGCAGCGCGTCGACCGCGTACCCGGCGGCGGCGGGGTCGCCGGGGCCGTTGGAGAAGAACACCCCGTCGGGGTTCAGCGCGAGGATGTCCTCGGCGGTGCTGCCCGCGGGCAGCACGTGCACCTCGCAGCCCCGCTCGGACATCCGGTACGGCGTCATCGCCTTGATGCCGAGGTCGACGGCGGCGACGGTGTACCGCTTCCCGCCCTGCGCCGCGACGACGTACGGCTCGGCGGCCGAGACGTCCCGGGCGAGGTCGGCGCCCTCCATCGACGGGCTCTGCCGCACGCGCTCCACCAGCGCGTCCTCGCCGGGCGCGACGGCGTCCGGGCCGCTGAAGATCGCGGCGCGCATCGCGCCCTTGTCGCGCAGGTGCCGGGTCAGCGCGCGGGTCCCGGGGATCGCGATGCCCACGATCCCCTGCTCGCGCAGCGCCGACCCGAGCGAGCCGGTCGCGCGCCAGTTGGACGCCACGCGGGCGGGCTCGCGCACCACGTACCCGGCGACCTGGATGCGCGCCGACTCCGGGTCCTCGGTGTTGACGCCGGTGTTGCCGATGTGGGGGGACGTCATCGCGACGATCTGGCGGGCGTACGAGGGGTCGGTCAGGGTCTCCTGGTAGCCGGTCATGCCGGTGTTGAAGACCATCTCGCCGAAGGTCTCCCCGGTGGCGCCGTAGGCGGTCCCGCGGAAGACCCTGCCGTCTTCCAGAACGAGCAGTGCAGGGGTCACTGAAGCTTCCCTTCCAGGACGGTCGGCTCGCCGCGCAGGAACGTCGCGACGACCCGGCCCGGCAGCTCCAGCCCCGCGAACGGGGTGTTGCGGCTCTTGGAGGTCATCGCCGACGGGTCCACCGCGCGGCGCGGCGACGGGTCGTACAGCGTGATGTTGGCGGGCGAACCTGCCTCCAGCGGACGACCCTGTCCGGTAAGGCGGCCGATCTCGGCGGGACGGTACGACATCCGGTCGGCGACGCCGGCCCAGTCCAGCAGGCCGGTCTCCACCATCGCCTCCTGGACGACCGGCAGCGCCGTCTCCAGCCCGATCATGCCCATCGCGGCGACCGCCCACTCGGTCTCCTTGGCCTCGACCGGGTGGGGGGCGTGGTCGGTGGCGACGCAGTCGATGGTGCCGTCGGCGAGCGCGTGCCGCAGCGCGGTGACGTCGTCGGCGGTGCGCAGCGGCGGGTTGACCTTGAAGATCGGGTCGTAGGTGCCGGCCTTGGCGTCGTTCAGCAGCAGGTGGTGCGGGGTGACCTCGGCGGTCACCGGGCAGCCCTTGCTCTTCGCCCAGCGGATGATCTCCACCGAGCCGGCGGTGGACACGTGGCAGACGTGCAGCCGCGACCCGACGTGCTGGGCGAGCAGCACGTCCCGGGCGATGATCGCCTCCTCGGCGACCGCGGGCCAGCCGCGCAGCCCGAGCGCGGCCGACATCTCGCCCTCGTTCATCTGCGCGCCCTCGGTGAGCCGTGGCTCCTGCGCGTGCTGCGCGACGACGCCGTCGAACGCCTTCACGTACTCCAGCGCCCGCCGCATGATCACCGCGTCGGACACGCAGTGCCCGTCGTCGGAGAACACCCGGACCGCGGCGGCGGAGTCGGCCATCGCGCCGAGCTCGGCGAGCTGCTCGCCGGCGATCCCGCGCGTCACCGCGCCGACGGGCTGGACGTCGCAGTACCCGGCCTCGCGGCCGAGCCGCCACACCTGCTCGACGACGCCGGCGGTGTCGGCGACCGGGTCGGTGTTGGCCATCGCGTGGACGGCGGTGTAGCCGCCCATCGCCGCCGCCTTCGTGCCGGACTCGACGGTCTCGGCGTCCTCGCGCCCGGGCTCGCGCAGGTGGGTGTGCAGGTCGACCAGGCCGGGCAGCGCGACGAGGCCGGCGGCGTCGATGACCTGCGCGCCCGCCTCGTCCAGCCCGGCGCCGACCTCGGCGATGACGCCGTCGCGGACCAGGATGTCGGCGGGCTCGCCGCCGAGGATCCGGGCGCCCTTGATGATGTACGTGCTCACTGGGAGACCTCCTGGCCGATCGCGGGCTCGGAGCCCCCGAGCAGCAGGTACAGGACCGCCATGCGGGCGCTGACGCCGTTGGCGACCTGCTCGACGATCGTGGAACGGACGGAGTCGGCGACCTCCGCGGCGATCTCGACGCCGCGGTTCATCGGGCCGGGGTGCATGACGATGGCGTGGTCGGGGAGCGCCGCCATGCGCTCGGCGTCGAGGCCGTAGCGGCGGCTGTACTCGCGCACCGTCGGGAAGTACGCGGCGTTCATCCGCTCCTGCTGGACCCGCAGCATCATGATCACGTCGCTCTTGGGGAGCACGCCGTCGAGGTCGTAGGAGACCGAGCAGGGCCAGGTGTCGATCGCGACCGGCAGCAGCGTCGGCGGCGCGACGACGGTGACGTCCGCGCCGAGCGTGTTGAGCAGCAGCACGTTGGATCGTGCCACCCGGCTGTGCAGGACGTCGCCGACGATCGTGACGCGGCGGCCCTCCAGGTCGCCGAGCCGCTTGCGCATCGTGAACGCGTCCAGCAGCGCCTGCGTCGGATGCTCGTGCGTGCCGTCGCCGGCGTTGACGACGCTGCCCTGCACCCAGCCGGCGAGCCGGTGCGGGGCGCCGGACGCGCCGTGCCGGATGACGACGCCGTCGGCGCCCATCGCCTCCAGGGTGAGCGCGGTGTCCTTCAGGCTCTCGCCCTTGGACACGCTCGACCCCTTCGCCGAGAAGTTGATCACGTCGGCGGATAGCCGCTTGGCGGCGGCCTCGAACGAGATCCGGGTGCGGGTGGAGTCCTCGAAGAACAGGTTGACGACCGTCCGGCCGCGCAGCGTCGGCAGCTTCTTGACGGCGCGGCTCGCGATCTGCGCGAGCTCCTCGGCCGTGTCCAGCACCAGCAGCGCGTCGTCGCGGGTCAGGTCGGCCGCCGAGATCAGATGGCGTTTCACTTGGCTCCCTCCGCGGGGACGGGCGCCCCTGCCGCGGGGCCGAGCAGGACGGCGTCGCGGCCGTCGTTCTCGGCCAGCAGCACCTTCACGTTCTCGCGCATCGAGGTGGGCAGGTTCTTGCCCACGTAGTCGGCGCGGATGGGCAGCTCCCGGTGCCCGCGGTCCACCAGGACGGCGAGCTGCACGGCGCGCGGCCGCCCGAGGTCGTTGAGCGCGTCGAGCGCGGCGCGGACCGTCCGGCCGGAGAACAGCACGTCGTCGACCAGCACGACGACGCGGTCGTCGATCCCGTCGGACGGCAGCTCGGTGCGGCCGAGCGCGCGCGCGGGACGCATGCGCAGGTCGTCGCGGTACATGGTCACGTCGAGGGAGCCCCACGGCACCGGCCGGCCCTCGACGTCGTGCAGCAGCCCGGCGAGCCGCTCGGCGAGCGTCACGCCGCGGGTCTGGATGCCGAGGAGCAGGACGTCGTGCCCGCCCTTGGTGCGTTCGAGGATCTCGTGCGCGATCCGGGTCAGCGCCCGCCTGATGTCGGGACCCTCCAGAACGGCCTTGGGCCGGGGGTCCGTGTCCGGGCGCGCCCCCGCAGGCCGGTCCGGCCTGGAGGCAGCATTCACCACCGGAACCTCCTTTCCCGCCTCACGGGACGGGTCTTAAAGGACGT
The DNA here is from genome assembly GCF_040651755.1 of Actinomadura sp. NPDC048394. NCBI lineage: Bacteria > Bacillati > Actinomycetota > Actinomycetes > Streptosporangiales > Thermomonosporaceae > Actinomadura > Actinomadura sp. NPDC048394. The sequence goes on from NZ_JBEZJL010000018.1 coordinate 10,156, forward strand.
CTTGTCCCCGACACGGTAGCAGCCGGGCGCGGCTGCCCCGCACCCGGGCCTCCCGCGTCTTGCCTGGTGAGAGGGGTCACACTCGGCCCGCGCGGGAGGCCGTCCGGCGCCCGCCGGCGGGCCCGCGCGGCCCTGCCCGGCAGGGGCTGCGGGGATCCGGACGGCCCGGATCGAGACCTGCGGATTCGACCGCTTTTTTCCAATCAGCTTGACCTAGGGCCCTCACCGTTTTACCGTCACTGTCCGTAACCATCCCTGGGGACAGGGTCTTGGGCCCGAAAGGCTCCGGGAATCTGTCTCCCCCCGGCATCCGCCGGGGTCCAACGACGACGAAAGTGAGCCTGGGGGGCCGCAGAATGCCGTCTGAATACGCTAAGGCTCTCGGCGCGCGCCTGCGCGCCATCCGCACCCAGCAGGGGCTGTCGCTGCACGGTGTGGAGGAGAAGTCCCGCGGCCGCTGGAAGGCCGTCGTCGTGGGTTCGTACGAGCGGGGCGACCGCGCCGTCACCGTTCAGAAGCTGGCCGAGCTCGCCGATTTCTACGGCGTGCCGGTTTCCGAGTTGCTGCCCGGCGGAGCCGCGCCGAGCCCGCTCGGGCCCACGCCCAAGCTCGTCATCGACCTTGAGCGGCTGCAGCAGCTTCCGAAGGACAAGGCCGGTCCTCTCGCCCGTTACGCCGCGACGATCCAGAGCCAGCGGGGCGACTACAACGGAAAGGTCCTGTCCATCCGCCAGGAAGACCTGCGCTCCCTGGCGGTCATCTATGACAAGTCCCCGACCGAGCTGACCGAAGAGCTCATCACCTGGGGCGTGCTCGACCCGGAGGCGCGCCGCGCCGTCGAGTCGTTCTGATCGACCGCACCACCGGTTCCACGTACCACCGGTTCCACGCACCACCGGTTCGACGCATCACCGTGACGGGGCCCGGCTCACCGCCGGGTCCCGTTCCGTTTCGCCCGCGCACGGCCGGCCGGGCGCGGGCGGAACTCGATAGCGATTCCGCCCGGATTCCCCCGGGGCAGCGAATTTCCCCGAAAAGCGCGGCGGTCCCACCCGCACGCGCGCGGTTCCCGCGGCCCGCGGGCCGCAGCCATCACTCTGCGTCCACCCCGCCGCGTCACGGCACGGGGGCGGCCCGGCGCTCCTCGCCGCAGGACGGGACGCGGCCGTCCGGGCGGCGGCCCCGGCGCGGGACGAGCAGGGCGAGCGGGAGCACGGCGACCATGACGGCGGCGCTGACCGCGAACCCCGACGAGAAGCCGCGCTCGCCCGGCAGGCCCGCCACGATCACGGCGCTGACCTGCGTGCCGAGGGACGCGCCGACGGTGCGGATGAGGGTGTTGATGCCGGTGGCGACGCCCGTCTCCCCCGCCGGGACGGCCGCGACGACGAGGTTCGCGACGGCGGCGTAGGCGAACCCGAGGCCGATGCCGCGGCCGAGCCCGCCGACGTAGAGCTGCCACATCGCCGCGTGCTCGACGACCACGAACGCGTAGCCGGCGGCGGTCAGCACCGCCCCGCCGAGCAGCACCAGGCGGGACCCGATCCGGCGGTCGAGGAGCCCGGCGGTCATCCCCGCCGCCGTCATCCCGACGCTGGCGGGCAGCTGCAGCAGGGCCGCCTGCGTGGCCGTCCCGCCGAAGCCGTACCCGGTGCTCGCGGGCAGCTGGACGAGCAGCGGGAACAGCAGCCCGCCCGCCATCAGCGCGTACCCCGACAGCAGCGACGCGGCGTTCGCCGTCCAGACCCCGCGGACGCGCATCAGCCGCAGGTCGACGAGGGGTTCGGCGACGCGGGCCTCGACCCGCAGCCACGCCGCCGCCAGCACCGCGGCGAGGCCGAGCAGGCCGAGGACGCCCGGGGACGTCCAGCCCCAGTCCATCCCCTCGGTGAGCGCGGTCAGCGCCGCGACCAGCCAGCCGGCGAACAGCGCGGCGCCCCACCAGTCGACCCCGGCGGCCTCCCGGGGCTCCGAGGCCGGAACGATCCACCAGGCGAGCAGGACGCCCGGCAGCAGCCCGGCCACCGGCACCCAGAGCAGCCAGCGCCAGCCCAGCAGGTCGATGATCGGGCCGGCCAGGCACCACGACACCGCGCCGCCGAGGCCCAGCATGGACGACATCAGGCCGACCGCCGACGCGGTCCGGGCGGGCGGGAACACGTCCCGGATGATCGTGTAGGCGAGCGGGAAGACGCCGCCGCCGATCCCGCTCAGCATCCGGCCGAACAGCATCAGCGGGAGCGACCCGGCCGCCGCCGCGATCACCATGCCGACGGTGGCGATGGCCAGGACCGCGAGCAGCACGCGGCGCGGCCCGTACAGGTCGCCGAGCCGGCCGACCACGGGCGTCGCCACGGCCGCCGACAGCGTCATCGACGTGATCGCCCAGGCGGCGCCGGCCGCCGTGGTGTGCAGGCCCTGCTGGATCAGCGCGAGCGCGGGCGTCACGACCGCCATCGACAGCGAGTACGCCATCACGCCGAGGAACGCCAGCAGCGGCACCAGCCCGCGCCCGCCCCGCGCCCGCACCGCGCCCTCCCTTACTTCGCCGCCCTAACGATCTCACATCCCCCCAAAAGCGACATCGGCGGCCCGCCGCTCCGTTGACGCGCGGCGTGTCAGCGTGGCCGGGCCTCGCCCGCTATGCCGCGGGACTGGAGGGACGCGATCTCCGCGTCGGGCAGGCCCAGCACGTCGCGGAGGATCTCGGCGGTGTGCTGGCCCAGCTCCGGGGCGGGCGCCGGGACGGGCTCCTCGTCGCCCAGCCGCATCGGGGACGCCGGGGCGAGGTGGCGGCCGATGCCCGGCTGGTCGATCTCGCCCATGAGCGGCTCGTCGTGCAGCCCCGCGGCGACCTCGGCGAAGTCGCGGTACCGGGAGCACAGCACGGATGTGCCCTTCAAGGCGTCCTCGACCTCCGCGGACGTGCGGGACGCGAACCACGGGGCGAGGACGCCGCCGAGCGCGTCCCGGTAGGCGTAGCGGTCGCCCGCGGTGCGGAAGTCGGCGCCGAGCGCGCGCTCCAGGGCGTCCGCGACCTCGGTGAGGCCGGTGGCGGCGACCAGGTCCCGCCAGTGGCGGGCGGTGAGGACGGCGACCATGACGCGCCCGTCGGCGGTGGCGAAGTCGCGGCCGAAGTCGCCGAACAGCTGGTTGCCGAGCCGCGGCCGGACCTGCCCGAGCTGCGCCTCGGCGAGCATGCCGAGGTTCCCGGCGGTGGCGAGCGCCACGTCGGACAGCGCGACGCGCAGCCGCGTCCCCTCCCCGGTCCGCAGCCGGTGCCGCTCGGCGGCCAGCAGCCCGATCGCGAGGTACAGCCCGCACGCGACGTCCCAGGCGGGCATGACGTGGTTGGACGGCTCGGCGCTCCCGGACGGCCCGGTGATCGACGGGAAGCCGACCGCGGCGTTCACCGTGTAGTCCACGGCGTTGCCGCCGTCGCGGGTGCCGAGGAGCTGGACGTGGATCAGGTCGGGCCGCGCCTCGCGCAGCGCCTCGTAGGTGAGGCCGTCGCGGGGCGGCGCGTTCGTCAGCACCACGCCAGCGTCGGCGGCCAGCCGGGCGACGAGGGCACGCCCCTCGGCCGACCGCAGGTCCGCGGTGAGGGACCGCTTGCCCTTGTTCAGCCCGGCCCAGTACAGGCTGCGGCCGGACGGGGCGAGCGGCCACCGGTCGATGTCGGGGCCGCCGCCGGTCTGGTCGACGCGGATCACGTCCGCGCCGAGCTGGGCGAGGGTCATCCCGCCGAGCGGCGAGGCGACGAAGCTGGACAGCTCGACCACCCGCAGCCCCGCGAGCGGCGGCGTCACGTCATTCTGCATTCCACGGAGTATTCCGCGCGGCCATCACGACCGGCGCGCCGGGAGGGCCCGGCTTCCCGCGCACCGAACACCTCGCCGCCGAACTCGACGGGCGGGACCGCGCCGGCACCGGTCGGCTCGGGGGTTGGCGACCGGCGCCGGCGCGATCGTCGGGGGGCGGGAGCGCCGGGCCGGGCCGCACGCTCGGTGGGAGCGGCGGCCCGGCCGCGGCAGGGCCGTGCCCTGGGGAGGGTCGGGCGGCCCTTCGAGGGGGTCTCGGGTCAGGACGTCGGCAACGTGGGCTGGCTGGTGACGCCGAGGGTGTCCTCGACGAGGGTGACGAAGACCTCCGCGTCGTGGAGGAGCTCCTCCGCCTCGCGCGGGCTGACGGCGCGCGGGAGGCCGGCCTCGGCCGCGGCGCGCTTGTCGGCGCCGGCGGCGAAGAACGCGGCCCACTCGCGCAGCGCGGGCTCGGCCTCGGGCAGCAGCACCCAGACGCTGCGCGGCCGCCCGCGGCGGTGGGTCTCCAGGGGCTCCTTGGACGCCAGCACCGCGGCGGCGGCGCGCAGCGCGGCCAGGTGGGCGCAGACGTAGCGGACGGCGGGCGAGGTGGCCTCGGCCGCCTCGGCGAGGCCCATGCGGGCGGCGTGCAGCTGGCCGACCGCCGTGTGGGCGGGGCGCGGCGCGGGGAGCGCGCGGTGGCGCGGGCCCGGCGCGGGCTGGGCGGCGGAGTGGACTCCGCGCGCGGCCGTCGTTGCGGACATGACTGCCTCCTTCCGGGGCTCGGGCCGGCCGGGCGGAGAGCTTCCCCTCACTCCGCCCGGCCGTCCGTCCCGCCGGCCACCGCTGCGCCGGTCGGGGACGTCGCCCTGGTGCGGGCCGCGAGTCCCGCACCACATCGAACATAAGTTCGACGCACTCACAGTAAAGCGCCCTGCCGCCGATTCGTCAACGTGTTCGAACGGGTGTCGCTTCCCGCAGGCCGGAGCCGTTCGCGCAGGCGAACGAGGAGGTCCGGCGGCCCGGCGCACCGTAGGGTGCAGGCATGCATCCGAATGTCGAACGGGTCGCCGCGGCGCTGCGCGCGCACGGCGCCACCGGCGAGATCGTCGAGCTGCCGGACTCGGCCCGCACCGCGCAGGCCGCCGCCGACCAGCTCGGCTGCGAGGTCGGCGCGATCGCCAACAGCCTGGTGTTCGACGCCGACGGGACGCCGCTGCTGGTGATGACCAGCGGCGCGCACCGCGTGGACACCGGCAAGGTCGCGCTGCTGGTCGGCGCGGAGAAGGTGCGGCGGGCGACGCCCGAGTTCGTCCGGGCGGCGACCGGGCAGACGATCGGCGGCGTCGCGCCGGTCGGCCACCCGGCCCCGATCCGCACGCTCGTGGACGTGTGGCTGGACAAGTACGACGAGGTCTGGGCCGCCGGCGGGCTCGCGCACACCGTGTTCCCGACCTCCTACGCGGAACTGCTGAAGATCACCGGGGGCGACCCGGCCGAAGTGGGCTGAGAGGCTGAGCATGGAGATCTGGCACAACCCGCGCTGCTCGAAGAGCCGGGCCGCCAAGGCCGCGCTGGACGAGGCGGGCGTGGAGTACACCGAGCGGCGCTACCTGGACGAGCCGCCCACGGCGGAGGAGCTGGACGCGGTGCTCGCGCGCATCGGCGCCGAGCCGTGGGACGTGGCGCGGCTCGGCGAGCCGGTCGCCAGGGAGCTGGGGCTGAAGGACCTGGAGCACGACCGCGCCCGGTGGATCGAGATCATGGTGGCGAACCCGGTGCTGATCCAGCGGCCGATCGTGCTCAACGGCGCGGACGCCGTGGTCGCCCGCGACCCCGAGTCGGTCCGGAAGGCCCTCGACAGCCGCTGATGCGGGTGTGATTCTGGGGATCGGAACGCTGCGGCGTTCCACGCCGACGATGAGTGACGTCCGGGAGGGGCGATGACCGCTCAGATGCGCACCGGCCCGGCGGCGCGCGACCCGGAGTTCCGGGGCATCGACCCGCCCGCGCTCGACCAGGTGATCAAGCAGCTGCGCGACGCGCAGGCCGCGATCGCGGGCTGGCTGAACGGGCACCGCCCGCCGGCGGGCGTCCCGGCGGCCGGCTACCGGGACGCCGACCAGGTGGCGCACTGGGTGTCCGGCCAGCTCGGGATGCTGGCGCGGCGGTACAACTTCGCGATCACCCATCCGGACCCCGGCGGCGGGGTGGACGCCCCGCCCGCGCCGAAGCCCGCGCCGGCGCCGAAGCGGACCGGCGGGGCCCCGGGCGGGACGCCCCGCCCGGTGCGCCCGCCGAGCCGGACGTCCCCCGTGCGCACGGTCGCGCCGACGCCGCGCGGCGCCGGCGACCTCGGCGGCTACCCGGACCGTCCGGCGGCGCAGAAGGCGGCCAGGGCGGACGCGCTGGCCGTCGCCGCCGCCGTCCAGGGCGGCAAGCCCGTCCCGGACGCGGTGTGGAAGCGGCTGAAGGCCGACGCCGGGGATCCCGACTACACCGAGACGCTGTACGCGCGGCTCGGGCCGGCGGGCGCGGCGGACCTGGTCAGGGCGGCGCACGGCGACGCGGCGCGGCTGAAGGCCGTCCGGGAGTCGCTCGGCACGTCCAGCCACCACCTGACGATGGACGTGAAGTGGCTGCGCGCGTACCTGGCCGAGGCCGACCGGGCCGGGGTGCGTCCGGCGGCGGTGCAGGTCGTCACCGAGGCGAACATGAGCGCCAGGACGCGCGAGGCCCTGGTCAAGCTGCATCTGGACGCGCGCATGCACGCCGAGGGCGCCCCTACCGGCGCCTCGCCGCAGCCGCAGAGCACAGCGCACCCGCAGAGCACACCGGACCCGAAGAGCACACCGCAGCCGAAGAGCACACCGAGCAACGTCGCCTGATGTGAGGTCGCCATGGCCGCTCCGCCGCCTCCCGGGAGCCTGCCTCCGCCGTACACCGCCGCGTCGGCCGCCGAGCTGTCGCCGGCGGAGCAGCCGAACCCGGAGTACGAGCGGCTGTACCACGCGTACGCCGACGCGTACGGGAGCATCGACCAGGTCCGGCGGGCCCTGGACGCGCCCGTGCGGACGCTCGGCTCGACCGACGCGTGGCTGGGCCCGGAGGCGCGCGAGTGGGGCGGGCGGCTCGACGCGCAGCGCGGGACGCTGCGGAAGGCGGCCGACCGGATCCTCTGGGACATCTACGACCGTCTGTCGTCCACGCAGCGGACCACCCCGCGGGTCTAGTCTCTGTCGGGTGAGGGACCCGAAGCTGCGCGAGATCGACGAACGCGCCTTCCTACGCCGGCTCCACCCCATGCTGGAGGTGTACCGGGCCGCGATGGAGCCGCCGGACGAGCAGCTCCCGGGCCGGCACACGATCATGGAGCGGCACGCGGCCTACCCGTCGTTCCGCGCGTTCGTCGCGGAGCGGCGCGGCGCCCTGCCGGGCCTGCCGGGCCCGGTCCACGGGTTCGCGTACGGGTTCCGGGGGGCGCGCGGGCAGTGGTGGCACGACGTGGTGTACCAGGCGCTCATCGACCTCGGCGGCGAGGCGCACGCGGCGGCGTGGATGGACGACTCGTTCGAGGTGGCGGAGCTGCACGTGCACCCGCAGGCGCAGGGCCGGGGCCTCGGCCGCGCGCTGCTGACCGCGCTGTGCGAGGGCCGCCAGGAGCGGACGGTCGTGCTGTCGACGCTGGACCGGCGGCCCGAGACCCCGGCCCGGCACCTGTACCGGTCGGTCGGCATGGTGGACCTGCTGACCGACTTCGAGTTCCCCGGCGGCGGCCCCCGCTACGCGGTCATGGGCGGGACGCTGCCCCTGGCGCCGTACCCGCCGGACTCCAGCAGCCCGTAGACCTCGCGCGTCGCGGTCGACTGGTTGAAGGTGATGAAGTGGATGCCGGGCGCGCCCTGGTCGAGCAGCTCGCGGCAGAGCTCGGCGGCGTGCTCGATGCCGAGCCGCCGCACCGCGTCGGGGTCGTCGGCGACGGCGTCGAAGCGGGCCCGGACCTCGGGCGGGAACGGCGCGCCGGACAGCTGCTCGGACCGCTCGATGGTGCTGTACTTGGTGACCGGCATGATGCCGGGGATGATCGGCGTCTCGCAGGCCGCGGCGGCGACGCGGTCGCGCAGCCGCAGGTAGTCGTCGGCGCGGAAGAACATCTGGGTGATGGCGTAGTCGGCGCCGGCGCGGCACTTCTCGACGAAGTGGCGGGTGTCGCTCTCGATGTCGGGCGAGCGCGGGTGCTTGTAGGGGAACGCGGCGACGCCGACGCTGAAGTCCCCGTAGGAGCGGATCATGCGGACGAGCTCGGCGGCGTACTCGACGCCCTCGGGGTGCTTGACCCACTCCCCCATCGGGTCGCCGGGCGGGTCGCCGCGCAGCGCGAGCACGTTGCGGACGCCGGCGGCGGCGAACCGGCCGATGAGGTTGCGCAGCTCGGCCTGGGAGTGGTTCACGGCGGTGAAGTGCGCGACCGGGGTGAGGGTGGTGTCGGTGGCGATGCGCTCGACGATGTCGACGGTCGTGTCGCGGGTGCCGCCGCCCGCCCCGTAGGTGACCGACACGAACGTCGGGTGGAGGGGCTCCAGCTCGCGGATCGTACGCCACAGGTTCCGCGCGCCCTTGTCGGTCTTGGGCGGGAAGAACTCGAAGGAGAACGACCGCTCGCCCGAGGCCAGCAGCTCGCGGACGGTGGGGGGCCGGTCGGGACGTACGGGTCGCATCCCCCAAGCCTACAGTGGGGGTCCGGCGCGGATCCCGGCCCGTGCGGGGCCGCGGGCGGCCCCGCACGCGTCCGTTACGGGTGATCCTGCACACGTCTACACCAACGTAATGCCTCTATTTCCTACGATGTACTGACATATCGCTCAATAGCTGGCCGGTGGATTCCGTCCGGCTGGATACGATCACGGGCATGCCAAGCCTGCCCGCGGGAGGACGACCCATCGCATCCCCCGGCTCGCTCCATCCGTCCTGGAGCCGCGTCCGCAAGCAGGTCGACGAGGCGCTGCTGGCCTTCGTCGACCGCCAGCGCCCCGGCCTGCTGGCGATCAGCGACGACCTCGGCCCGCTGCTGTCGGCGCTGGACGCGCTGCTGGCGGGCGGCAAGCGGCTGCGCCCGGCGTTCTGCTACTGGGGCTGGCGCGCGGCCGGCGGCGGCGTCGACGACCCGGCGATCGTGCACGCGGCGGCGTCCCTGGAGCTGCTGCAGGCGAGCGCGCTGATCCACGACGACGTGATGGACTCCAGCGACACCCGGCGCGGGCAGCCGTCGGTGCACCGCAGGTTCGAGGCGCTGCACCGCGCGCAGGGCTGGCCCGGCGCCGCCGTGCCGTTCGGCTCCGGCACCGCGATCCTGCTCGGCGACCTGTGCCTGGCCTGGTCGAGCGAGATGTTCGAGACCTGCGGGCTGGACGAGGAGCGGCGCCGCCGCGGCCGGTCCGTCTACGACCTGATGCGCACCGAGGTCATGTGCGGCCAGTACCTCGACATGCTGGAGGGCACCCGCGGCCGCGCAACGGTGGACACGGCGCTGCGGGTGGTGGAGTTCAAGAGCGCCAAGTACACGGTCGAGCGGCCGCTGCACCTCGGCGCCGCGCTGGCCGGCGCGGACCCGCGGGTGACCGCCGCGCTCACCGGCTACGGCCTGCCGCTCGGCATCGCCTTCCAGCTGCGCGACGACGTGCTCGGCGTGTTCGGCGACCCGGCCGAGACGGGCAAGCCCGCGGGCGACGACCTGCGCGAGGGCAAGCGGACGGTGCTGGTCGCGCTCGCCCTGGAGCGCGCCTCGCGGGCGCAGGCGGCCGCACTGGAGCGCCGGCTCGGCGACCCGGAGCTGGACCGTCCCGGCGTGGACGAGGCGCGCACGATCATCGAGGAGACCGGCGGGCTGGCGGCCTGCGAGGCGATGATCGACGGCTACCTGGACGAGGTGGGCCGGGCGCTGGCCGCCGCGCCGGTCGCCGAGGAGGCGCGCGACGCGCTCGCCGAGCTGGCGATCGCCGCCACCGCGCGCCGCACCTGAGCCGAATGCAACGAATTGGCAAAGTGAGGCTGGTGGGGTAGCACCATCCCACCATTTGGTGGCAGAAATGTCGCCATGTGCGCAGACATCCCCGGGAACCGCGTGCCGCGCGTCGCCCCGCTGCCCGAGGCGGAGTGGGACGACACGCTGCGGGCCGCGACCGCGTCGATCGGGCCGCTGAACGTCCTCACCACGCTCGGCCGCCACCCGAAGCTGTTCCGCAGCTGGATCGGGCTCGGCACGGCGCTGCTGATGAAGGGCCTGCTGGGCGACCGCGACCGGGAGCTCGCCATCATGCGGACCGCGTACCTGCGGGACTGCGCGTACGAGTGGGGGCACCACCGCCGGCTCGCGCTCGCCGCGGGCCTCACCGAGACCGAGGTCGCGGCGCTCCGGCTGCCGCTCGACGACCACGGCTGGGCCGACGACGACCTGATGGTGCTGACGGCGGCGGACGAGCTGAACGAGCGGAGCACCCTCACCGACGCGACGTGGACGGCGCTGTCGGCCCGGTTCGGGGAGCAGGAGCTGATCGAGCTGGTGATGCTCGTCGGACACTACCACATGGTCGCCTTCGCGCTGAACGCGCTGCGTGTCCAAGACGAGGACGTCCAGGACGGGGAGGCGCACTGATGCACCGCGCCGGACGGAGGACGGGACGGTGGACGCCGGCGGCGGGGGCGCTGGCGTCCGTGCTCGCGCTCGCGGCGCCGCTCTCCGCGGCGGCCCCGGCGGGCGCCGCGCAGACCCGGTGCGGCGACCCGGCCCAGCGGCCCTGGTGCGACACCGCCCTCGGCCCCGACAAGCGGACCGCGCTGCTGATGGCGAAGATGACCGACGACGAGAAGATCGCGATGCTCGCGTCGGACGACCCGCTCGGCGGCCCGCTCGGCGGGTTCATCGACACCGCGCACGCCGACACCAACGCCGGCATCCCCCGGCTCGGCATCCCGCCCGTCTACATGGCCGACGGCCCGGCGGGCGTCCGGCAGGGCAAGGCGACCCGGCTGCCCGCGCCGATCTCGCTGGCCGCCGGGTTCGACCCCGCGGCCGCACGGCTGTACGGCGGGACGGTCGGGTGGGAGGCCAAGCACCGCGGCAACGACCTGATCTTCGGTCCGACCGTCGACGTGCTGCGCGCGCCGCGCAACGGCCGCTCGTTCGAGGGCTTCGGCGAGGACCCGTACCTGTCGTCCGGGCTCGGGGCCGCGTGGATCCGCGGCGCGCAGGCGCAGGGCGTGATGGCGTCGGTCAAGCACATGGCCGTCTACACGCAGGAGAGCGACCGGCTGTCGCTGGACATGAAGGTCGACCCGCGGACGCTGCGGGAGATCTACCTGCCGCCGTTCGAGGCGGCGGTGAAGCAGGGCGGCGCCGCGACCGTCATGTGCGGGTTCGGGAAGCTGAACGGGCGGTGGGCCTGCCAGGACGGCGGCGTCCTCGACGGGATCCTCCGGTCGGAGTGGGGTTTCAAGGGGTTCGTGCCGTCCGACCACACCGCCGTGCAGGACACCGTCGCCGCCGCCAACGGCGGGCTCGACATGGAGCTGCCGATCGGCATGAAGTACAACGCGTTCCTGCTCAAGATGGCGGTCGCGCAGAAGCAGGTCACGCAGGCGGCGATCGACGGGCACGTCCGCAACGTGCTGCGGACGATGTTCGCGTTCGGGGTGTTCGACCGGCAGGCGTACCCGAACGACCTCGCCGCGATCGACCGGACGGCGAGCGAGACGGCCGCGCGGAGCATCGCGGAAGGCGGGATCACGCTGCTGCGCAACGCGGGCGGGATCCTGCCGCTGAAGTCACCGTCCTCGATCGCGCTGATCGGGAGGGCCGCGAAGGAGAGCCAGAGCGGGACGGGATCGGCGAACGTCGTGCCGTTCACGTCCGTCAGCGCGCAGGACGGCATCGCGCGCCGCGCCGGCTCCGGCACGAAGATCAGCTACAACGACGGCGACGACGCGGGCGCAGCCGCCGACGCCGCGCGCAAGGCCGACGTCGCGATCGTCTTCGCGACCGACAGCGAGGGCGAGTTCTTCGACCGCTCGTGCCTGACGCTCAAGTGCGGCGACCCGCTGCGCGGCGACCAGGACGCGCTGATCGGCGCCATCGCCAAGGCCAACCCCAACACGATCGTCGTGCTGGAGACCGGCGGCCCGGTGCTCACCCCCTGGCGGAACCAGGTGAAGGGCATCGTCGAGGCCTGGTACCCGGGCCAGGAGGGCGGGAACGCGCTGGCCCGCGTCCTGTACGGGGACGTGGACCCGGGCGGGCGGCTGCCCGTCACCTTCCCGGCCGCCGAGGGGGACGCGCCCCTCGCCGGGAACCCGTCGCAGTTCCCCGGCGTGAACACGACCGTCACGTTCTCCGAGGGTGTCATGGTCGGCTACCGGCACTACGACGCCAAGGGCCTCACGCCCGCGTTCCCGTTCGGGCACGGGCTGTCGTACACGACATTCCGCTACAGCGGGCTGACCGCGTCGTCCACGTCGGTGCAGGTCACGGTGACCAACACCGGTACCCGCGCGGGGACCGCCGTCCCGCAGCTGTACCTCGGGCTGCCCTCCGCGGGCGTGGACGTCCCGCAGCCGCCCCGGCAGCTCAAGGGCTACACCAAGGTCGCCCTGGCCCCCGGTCAGAGCAAGCGCGTCACGTTCCCGCTGACCTCGCGGTCCCTGGCGTACTGGAACCAGGGCGCCAAGGCCTGGAAGGTGGCGGGCGGCTGCTACAAGGCGATGGTCGGCGGCTCCGAGCGCGACATCGAGCAGACCGGGAGCTTCGGGACCTGCGCCGCGAAGTGAAGATCGGGGTTCCGCTGCCCCGGCCCGCGGTGACAGGGTACAAATGAGGAATTCTTCGTCCGTCCCCGCCGAGTCGGAGTCCCCCCTTGCCGCACGACACCTCCCGCGGGAGGACGACCCCCCACACCGCGCGTCCCGCCCAGCCACGCACCGGCCAGCAGGCCCGTTCCGGGCAGGGACGCGCGGGGCAGCCCCACGGCCGCCCGCCGGGGCCGCGCCCCGGCACGTCCGCGCAGGCGGCGGGCACGGGCGGGAAGCGTCCCGGCCCCCGCCAGGGCCGCGGCCGGCGGCACGAGCGGCCGCTGCGCTCCGGCGACCCCCGCAGCATCGGCGGCTACCGGCTGCTCGGGCGGCTCGGCGAGGGCGGCCAGGGCGTGGTCTACCTCGGCCGCGACGATGACGACCGGCTGGTCACGGTCAAGGTGCTGCGCGGCGGCCTCGACGCCGGGCAGCGCGCGCGCAGCCGGTTCGTCAAGGAGGCGGAGGCCGCGCGGAAGGTCGCCGGGCGGCACACCGCGCGGGTGCTGGACGCCGACGTCACCGGCGACCGCCCCTACATCGTCAGCGAGTTCGTCGAGGGGCCGACGCTGCAGCGGGTCGTCGACGAGGACGGGCCGCTCCCCGCGCCGCAGCTGCGCAAGGCGGCGCTGCGCACCGCCGGCGCGCTCGCCGCGATCCACCGCGCCGGGATCGTGCACCGCGACTTCAAGCCCGCGAACGTGGTCCTCGGCCCGGACGGCGCCAAGGTGATCGACTTCGGCATCGCGCGGGCCGCCGACGCGCTGGCCCGCACCGAGCCGCTCACCACGAGCCCGGTCGGCACGCCCGGCTACATGGCGCCCGAGCAGATCGAGGACGAGCCGGTCGGGCCGCCCGCCGACGTGTTCGCCTGGGGCGCCGCGATGGTGTTCGCCGCGACCGGACGGCCGCCGTTCGGCAGCGGTCCGGGCGCCGCGGTGATGCGGCGGGTGACGTCCCGGCCGCCGGACCTCGGCGACATGGACGGGCCGCTGCGCGACCTCGCCGCCCGCTGCCTGGACAAGAACCCGGCGGCGCGGCCCACCGCGCCGCAGCTCGTCCGCGCGCTGCGCGAGGGGCAGGGGCCCGCGCCGAAGCCGCGGCCGACCCGCATCCCGCGCTACCGCTGGCGGATGATGCTGGCGCTCGCCGCGGTGATCATCGCCGGGTTCGTGCTCGGCATCCTGTTCTAGCGGCGCGCGTCCCTCCGGCGCCGGCTGGGCGCGTGCTCACCAGTGGGGCGGGCGCTCGTCGAGCAGCCGCGCGTCGTCATCGCCGCCGCCGCGCCACTCGCCCCAGCCGGTGTCGGTGTCGTCGGAGGTCTGGTCCGGCAGGATCTCCAGGTCGTCGCCCAGGTCGACCGGCCGGTCGTCGTCGGGTCCCACGCTCATGATCCCCATTGTCGGCCATCGGCGGGACCGCCCGCACCGTGATCCCCGTCGCCCCCGGTCAGGCCACGGTCAGGCCGCGGCGAGGCGGCGGGCGAACTCGGCCGCGGCGGCGCCCGGGTCGGCGGCCTCGGTGATCGCCCGGACGACCACGACGCGCTCGGCGCCCGCGTCCAGCACCTCGCCGAGGTTGCCGAGGTCGACGCCGCCGATCGCGAACCACGGGCGGGACTGGCGCTGCGCCGCCACGTACTCCAGCAGCTTCGGGCCGGGCGCGGGACGTCCCGGCTTGGTCGGCGTGGGCCACACCGGGCCCGCGCAGAAGTAGTCCACGCCCGGCTCGGCGGACGCCGCGGACGCCTGCTCGTCGGAGTGCGTGGACCGGCCGATCAGCACGTCCCCGCCGACGATCTCGCGGGCGGCGGGCACCGGCAGGTCGTCCTGCCCGAGGTGCAGCACGTCGGCGCCGACCGCGCGGGCGACGTCGGCGCGGTCGTTGACCGCCAGCAGCGCGCCGTGCCGCTCGCACGCCGCCCGGAACACCTCCAGGTAGGCCATCTCCTGCCGGGCCTCCAGGCCCTTCTGGCGCAGCTGGACGATGTCGACGCCGTTGCCGAGCGCCGCGTCCAGGAACGCGGGAAGGTCCCCCTGCCGCTCCCTCGCGTCCGTGCAGAGGTAGAGGCGGGCGCGGCTGAGCCGGGCGCGCAGCGCCACGGCCCGTTCGGTCGGGATGTGCCTGGACACGGTGGGGGCGGTTTCCTTTCGCGGTGCTTGCGTCGAGCGGCCTGCCCGGCGGGCATGCGGCGCGGGGCCACGCGCGGCGGCGTGACCCCGCGGCCGGTCGCTCGGTCGGTTCGGGTCAGAATGCCAGGGCCTGGGCGCGTCGCCGCACCTCGGTCCCCCGGTTCTCGCTGAGCGCCTGGACGGGCGTGCCGGGCAGCGTGTCGTCGGCGGTGAACAGCCAGCGGAGGGTCTCGACCTCGTCGAAGCCGGCGTCCGACAGCAGCGTCAGCGTGCCGGACAGGCCCTTGATGACCTGGCCGTCGCGGATGAACGCCGCCGGCACCATCGGCTCGCCGTCGCGGCGGACCGACAGCAGCTTCCGCTCGCTGATGAGCTGCTTGATCCGGCTGGTCTTGATGCCGAGCCGCTCCGCCGCCTCCCGGAGGGAGAGCCAGTCGCCGGCGAGGGCGTCGGTGCGGGGGTCCAGTGCGCTGTCAACGGTTGCGTGCGTCTGGGTCACGCCCCCTTGCTACCACGCCTTCGGAAGCCTCAAACCCGCCCGGCCGCCGTTACCGCCGGTGAGGTTCCGCTACCCGCGAACGGCCTGGCGGACGGCCACGTCCGGGTCCGCGATCGCCTCCGGGTCGACCGGCGTCCCGGCCGCGATCACCCGCCTCGCCTGCACCAGGTCCCGGGGCCGGTCCACGGTCAGGATCGCGTCGAGCCGGTCGCCGGTCAGCCAGGCGATCGCCCACTTGCGGCCGGACGGGTCGCCGCGGTGGACGAGCCGCTCGGACCGCGCGTGGTTCCCGGCGTACTGCACCATCCGGCCGAACTGCTCGGACCAGAAGTAGGGGGCGGCGTCGTAGACCGCGTCCTGGCCGAGCAGGGCGGCCGCGGCGGTGTCGGGGGCGTTGAGGGCGGTGTCCCAGTGCTCGACGAGGAGGCGGCGCCCGTACCGGTCCGACCACCAGGCGGCGCAGTCGCCGACCGCGACGACGTCGGGGCGGACGGTGCCGGCCTCGTCGTCCATGACGGTCCGGAACGAGGCGTCGGTGACGACGCCGCGCTCCAGCAGCAGGCCGGAGCCGTCGAGCCAGCCGAGGGCGGGCCGCACGCCGATGCCGACGACGACCTCGTCGGCGTCGATCCGCTCGCCGCCGCCAGGGCCGGCGAGGGCGAGGCCGCCGTGCTCGACCGCGGCGACCTTGACGCCGGTGCGCAGCTCGACGCCCGCCTCGGCGTACCAGGGGATGGTGAGGGCGCCGATCTCCTGGCCGAGGGCGACGGCGAGGGGGGTGTCGGCGGCCTCGACGACGGTGACGGCGCAGCCCTTCTTCGCGGCGGTGGTGGCGACCTCGGCGCCGATCCAGCCCGCGCCGACGATCACGATGCGGGCGCCCTCGGTGAGGCGTCCGCGCAGGTCGCGGGAGTCGTCGATGGTGCGCAGGACGTGCTGGCGGCCGTCGCCCGGCAGCGTGACGGGCTCGGCGCCGGTGGCGATGACCAGGCCGTCGAAGGGCAGGTCGCCGGCGGTGGAGGCGACCGTGCCGCCGCGTCCGGGGCCGTCGAGGCGCAGGCCGGTGGCGCGCTCGCCGAGCAGCAGCTCGCAGCGGAGCGCGTCCCAGTCGGCGTCGACGGTGGTGTCGTCGGAGTCGCCCGCCAGCACCGCCTTCGACAGCGGCGGCCGGTCGTAGGGCATGTGCCGCTCCGCCGAGACGAGGGTCAGCGCGCCCTCGTACCCCTTGCTCCTGAGTGCCTCGGCGGCCCGCACGCCCGCCAGCCCGCCGCCCACGACGATGACCCTGTTCATGGGCGCCCACCCTAACCGGGCGCCCTTGCGCGGTTTTGGACGGGTGTCCAGACAGGTGCATCCGGGCCGTTGGCCGTATGGTGGGGGACATAACAAGACATAGCGCGGGAGTCCGGTGCGACCGGGCTGAGAGGGCGGCTGACCGGGCCGCCGACCGCCACGACCTGATCCGGATCATGCCGGCGAAGGGAGCGCGCAGTGCGGATCGTGATCATCGGGGCCGGGGTCATCGGCCTGGCCACCGCCTGGCGGGCCGCGCAGGGCGGCGCCGCCGTCACCCTCGTCGACCCGGCGCCCGCGAGCGGCGCGTCGTCGGTCGCCGCGGGGATGCTCACCCCCGTCAGCGAGCTGAGCTACGGCGAGGAGCCGCTGCTGCGGCTCGGCCTCGCCTCCCGTGACCGCTACGGCGCGTTCGCCGCCGAGCTGGCCGAGGCCACCGGGCTCGACACCGGCTACCGCGACGACGGGACGCTCCAGGTCGCGTTCGACGCCGACGACCTGAAGCTCCTGGACGACCTCCGCGCCTTCCAGGAGAGCCTCGGCATCCCCGTCGAGGCGCTCACCGGCCGCGAGTGCCGCAAGGCCGAGCCGATGCTGGCGCCCGGCGTGCGCGGCGGCCTGCTCGCCCCCGCGGACGGCTCGGTCGACCCGCGCCGCCTCGCCCCGGCGCTGCTGGCGGCGGGCGAGCGGCTCGGCGTCCGGCTGGTGCGGCGGCGCGCGGAGGGCGTGCTGGTCGAGCACGACGCCGCCGCCGGGGTCCGGCTGGACGACGGCACCGAGATCCGCGCGGACCGGGTGCTGCTGGCCGCCGGGCCGTGGTCGGGCGACCTCGGCGGCCTGCCCGCCGGGACCGTTCCACCCGTCCGCCCCGTCAAGGGCCAGGTGATCCGGCTCCGCACGCCGGTGCCGTTCCTGCGGCGCACCACCCGCGGCCTCGTGAAGGGCTCGTCGATCTACCTGGTGCCGCGCGCGGACGGCGAGATCGTCATCGGCGCCACGCAGGAGGAGCTGGGCTTCGACACGCGGGTCACCGCGGGCGGCCTGTGGGAGCTGCTGCGGGACGCCCGCGAGCTGCTCCCGGGCATCACCGAGCTGGAGTTCGCCGAGGTCACCGCGGGCCTGCGACCCGGCTCCCCGGACAACGCCCCGCTGATGGGGCCGACCGCGCTGCCCGGCTTCTACCTCGGCACCGGCCATTTCCGCAACGGGATCCTGCTCGCGCCGGTCAGCGCCGACGCCCTCGCCGCGATGCTGCTGGACGGCCCCGTGCCCGAGGTGGCCGCCCCGTTCTCCCCCGCCCGCTTCTCCCCTGAACCGCAGTGATGAAGGCCGCAGTGAAGGCCGCAGTGATGAAGGTCGTGCAGGTATGAAGATCATCGTGAACGGAGAGCCGCGCGAGCTGCCCGACGGGGCGTCCGTGGCGCAGGCGGTCGCCGCCGTGACCACCGCCGCGTCCGGCGTGGCCGCCGCGCTGAACGACGAGGTCGTCCGGCGCTCGGCGTGGGAGGCGACGGAGCTGCGCGAGGCGGACCGCCTCGAGGTGCTGACCGCGGTCCAGGGAGGCTGACCGTGACGGACGAGACGGCGAACGGCGACGGCCTGGTCATCGCCGGCGAGGAGATCGGCTCCCGGCTGATCATGGGCACCGGCGGGGCGCCCAGCATGCACGTGCTGCGCGAGGCGCTGACCGCGTCCGGGACGGCGCTGACCACGGTCGCGATGCGGCGGGTCGACCCGTCGGCGCGCGGCTCGGTGCTGGACGTCCTGACCGAGTGCGGCATCCGGGTGCTGCCGAACACCGCGGGCTGCTTCACCGCGGGCGAGGCCGTGCTGACGGCGAAGATGGCGCGCGAGGCGCTCGGCACGAACTGGGTCAAGCTCGAGGTGATCGCGGACGAGCGGACGCTGCTGCCCGACCCGATCGAGCTGGTCGAGGCCGCCGAGCAGCTCGTCGACGACGGCTTCGTCGTCCTGCCGTACACCAACGACGACCCCGTCCTCGCGCACCGGCTGGAGCAGCTCGGCTGCGCGGCGGTGATGCCGCTCGGGTCGCCGATCGGGTCGGGGCTCGGCATCCGCAACCCGCACAACATCGAGCTGATCGTCGAGCGGGCCGAGGTCCCGGTGATCCTGGACGCGGGGCTCGGCACCGCGTCCGACGCCGCGCTGGCGATGGAGCTCGGCTGCGACGCGGTGCTGCTGGCGACCGCCGTCACCCGCGCGCAGTCGCCCGCCCGGATGGCCGCGGCGATGCGGCACGCCGTCGAGGCGGGGCGGCTCGCCCGGCTGGCCGGCCGGATCCCGAAGCGCCGCTACGCCCAGGCGTCCTCGCCGTTCGAGGGCCTCGCGTCGTCCTGACCGGTCAGTGAAGCAGAGCTAAAGCTTCGACTGAAGAAATATTCGCTGGACCTGAACGGTGGACGTCCCCAGACTGAGGGCGTCCACCGGAAGGCCCGCCCGCAACCGCGCCGCACCCTTCGGTGTTCATGGAAACGTCCCGAACCTAAGGTGCGTCACATGCAACAGGGCAGTGCCCCGCGAACGGGCGTCGACCGGCTCGCCGTCGCGGCAGCGGCCGTCACGGTCGTGCTGTGGGCCTCGGCGTTCGTCTCGATCCGCAGCGCCGGCGCGGAGTACGGCCCCGGCGCCCTCGCGCTCGGCCGGCTCCTCTCCGGGACCGTCGTGCTCGCCGTCCTGTGCCTCGTCCGCCGCGAGGGCCTGCCGCCGAAGGGCGCCTGGCCCGGCATCGTGGCGGCGGGCGTGCTGTGGTTCGGCGCCTACATGGTCGCGCTGAACTGGGGCGAGCGCCTCGTGGACGCCGGGACCGCGTCCCTCGTCGTCAACATCGGCCCGATCCTCATCGCGCTGCTCGGCGGCTGGCTGCTCAAGGAGGGCTTCGCGCCGCGCCTGCTGGCCGGCATGGCCGTGTCGTTCGCGGGCGCCGCGATCGTCGGGCTGTCGATGTCCGGAGGCGGGGGCTCGTCGATCGGCGGCGTCCTGCTCTGTCTCGTCGCGGCGGTGACGTACGCGTTCGGCGTCGTCAGCCAGAAGCCCGCGCTCCGGCACGCGACGCCGCTGCAGTTCACCACCTGGGCCTGCGCGATCGGCGCGGTCGCCTGCCTGCCGTTCGCGCCGCAGCTGGTCTCGCAGGCCGCCGACGCCCCCGCCGGCGCGACCCTCAACATGGTCTATCTCGGCGTCTTCCCGACCGCGCTCGCCTTCACCACCTGGGGCTACGCGCTGGCCCGCACGTCCGCCGGGAAGATGGGCGCCACCACCTACGCCGTGCCCGCGCTCGTCGTCACGATGTCGTGGCTGTTCCTCGACGAGGTCCCCGGCCTGATCACGCTCGGCGGCGGCGTCCTCTGCCTCGCCGGCGTCGCCGTGTCCCGCAGCACCCGCGGCCTGCGCCGCGCCCGCCCGGCCTCCCCCGTGGCCGCCGCCGCGGACCCGCCCGCGCCCGCGTCCGACCCGCGGCTCATCGATGCTCATACTCACGACTGATGAGAACATCCGTCATTCGCCCGTAAACTCGCACCGATGGACACGTCGGTTGCAGATCCACTCGTCGGGCAGGTGCTCGACGGGCGCTACCGCATTGAGTCCCGGATCGCGCGCGGCGGCATGGCCACCGTGTACGTGGCCCGCGACATCCGGCTGGACCGCACGATCGCGATCAAGGTGATGCACGCCGGCCTCGCCTCCGACGAGGACTTCGTCGCCCGCTTCATCGGCGAGGCCAAGGCCGCCGCGGCGCTCTCCCACCCGAACGTCGTCGCCGTGTACGACCAGCGCTCCGACGGCGAGCACGTCTTCCTGGTGATGGAGTACGTCCCGGGCCGGACGCTCCGCGACGCGCTCACCGAGCTCGGCCGCCTCGGCCCGCGCTCCGCCCTGGAGATCATGCAGCCGGTGCTGGCCGCGCTCGGCGCCGCGCACCGGGCCGGCCTCGTGCACCGCGACGTCAAGCCGGAGAACGTGCTGATCTGCGAGGACGGCACCATCAAGGTCGCCGACTTCGGCCTCGCCCGCGCGGAGAGCGCGAGCAAGATGACCAAGACCGGCATGATCATCGGCACGGTCGGCTACCTGGCGCCCGAGCAGGTGCTGCAGGGCACCGCCGACGTCCGCTCCGACGTCTACGCCGCCGGGATCATGCTGTTCGAGCTGCTCACCGGCCACCTCCCGCACCAGGCCGACACGCCCCTCGCCGTCGCCTACAAGCACGTCAACGAGGTCGTCCCGCCGCCGTCCAGCGTCGTGCCCGGCATCCCGCGGCGCGTCGACGAGCTGGTCACCGACGCCACCAGCCACGACCCGGCGCGCCGCCCCGAGGACGCCAACCAGTACCTGGCCGAGGTCGCCGAGGTCTTCGGCGGCCTGCCGCGCGACTTCGACCGCCGCATGGAGGAGGCGTCCCGCAACGCCACCAGCATGCTGCAGTCCCCGCCCGCCGGGCCGCCGCAGGGGCACACCGCCGTCCTCGACGCGAGCACCCTGCCGCCCGAGACCCTCCCGTCCGGGTACGCCCCGCGGTCCCGCACCGACCGGGCGCTCGGCGCGCTCACCGGCAAGTACGTGCTGATCGCCATCGGCGCCATCGCCGCCGTGGTGCTCGGCTGGGCGGTCTGGTACCAGACGTCCGGCCAGTACGACCACATCCCGTCCCAGATCATCGGGATGAAGGTCGCGGACGCCCAGCGCGAGCTCGACCACGCCGGCCTCGACGTCCGCGTCGCCACCGCCGTCTACGACGACCACGTCCACAAGGGCATGGTCGCCAAGAGCGACCCGCCCGCCGGCGCCCGCATCGCCAAGGGCGAGACCGTCACGCTGACCCCGTCCAAGGGCATCACCCCCCGCGAGGTCCCGGACGTGTCCGGCAAGTCCCTCGACGACGCGAAGCGGACCCTGCAGGGCAAGGGCTTCACCATCGGCAAGACCAGCACGACCCCGTCGCAGACGGTCCCCAAGGACAAGGTCGTCGGCACCGACCCCGACGCGGGCGAGAAGCTGTCCCCCGACAAGCCCGTCGACGTCATCCTCAGCAGCGGCATGTCCATGCCGAACGTCGTCGGCACCGACGGCGACGCCGCCGCCAACCAGCTGCGCTCCATGGGCCTGAACGTCACCGTGCAGAAGAAGAAGGTCGACGGCAAGCCCGCGAACACCGTCATCAGCCAGGACCCGGCGGAGGGCACCGGCGTGTCCGACGGCGACGACGTCACCATCGTCGTCAACAAGCGCGACTGCATCGTGGACGCCGGCCCGATCCACTTCGGCTGCAACGACGGCGAGCCCCAGCAGAACATCCCCGTCCCCAACGTCACCGGCCAGAAGGTCAGCGACGCCAAGAAGGCCCTCGAGGACTCCGGCTTCAACGTCAACGTCACCGGGTTCGGCGGGAACACCGTCCGGTTCCAGAGCCCGAACAGCGGCGAGGCCCCGCGCGGCTCCACCGTCACCCTGGTGAAGGGCCCCTGACCGGGACCGGACGGTCGGACCCGGCGGCTAGGCTGAACGGGCTATGACCGCACCGCAGAGCCCCATCGGGGCGCACGTTCCCGTGGCCGGCGGGCTCGCCACCGGCGGCCTGAAGTACGCCGCCGAGATCGGCGCCGAGGCGATCCAGGTCTTCGTCGCCAACCCGCGCGGCTGGGCGCTGCCCGAGGGCAAACCCGCAGAGGACGCCAAGCTCCTCGCCCGCACCGACGTGCCCGTCTACGTGCACGCCCCGTACCTGGTCAACTTCGGCTCGCCCAGCGAGGAGACCCTCGCCAAGTCGATCGCGACCGTCCGGCACTCCCTCGTCCGCGGCCGCGCCATCGGCGCCCGCGGCGTGGTCGTCCACACCGGCTCCGCCGTCAGCCAGAGCTACGACGCGGCGATGGCCCAGATCCACGACCACGTCCTCCCCCTGCTGGAGGAGATCCCCGACGACGGCCCCGACCTGCTCCTGGAGCCGATGGCCGGGCAGGGCAAGATGCTGTGCGCCAAGGTCCAGGACCTCGGCCCGTTCTTCGAGCGCCTGGAGCACCATCCGAAGCTCGGCGTGTGCTTCGACACCTGCCACGCGTTCGCCGCGGGCCACGACCTCGCCGCGCCCGGCGGCGTCAAGAACGCCATGGACGCCCTGGTCGCCACGGTCGGCGAGGGCCGCCTCAAGCTCGTCCACGCGAACGACTCCAAGGACGTCTGCGGCTCCGCCAAGGACCGCCACGAGAACATCGGCGCGGGCCAGATTGGTGAGCAGCCCTTCGCCGACCTCTTCCGCCACCCCGCCGTCGCCGGCGTCCCCTTCATCATCGAGACCCCCGGCCGCGCCCCCGAACCCCACGCCAAGGACATCACCACCCTCAAGACCCTGAGGGCCGACTAGAAGAGCCCGAGCCGGGGCACCAGCCACAACGGACCGCAAGATGATCGTCCGTAAGCCGAGTCGGCGACGACCCGCGCGTTGCGATCGCGTGCGAAGCCAGATTCGAGCGAAGCAAGAATCTGATCGCGCAGCGAGGCCCCCAGGGCCGAGTCGGAGCGATGCTGCGATCGCCGCTTTGCCCGCCGAAGGGAGGCCCCCCAGGGCCGACCGCCAAGGGCAAAGCAATAAATAGGACTCGGGCGTCGCCGAACAACCCCCCGACTGTTCGACGACGCCCGAGCCACAGGTCGTCGGGTCCCACCCCCCCGGTACGGGACCCGGCGACTCACGATCCGGCGTTCGACTGGCGTTCGCCGGATCTCCGGGTTTGCTGTTGTGGGAGGTTTCGCGGTGGTGGACGGGGTGCCCGTCCGGTCCGTCCGCCCGCTCCTCCGAAGCGGTGTGGCGTGTGGTGCCACTGAGAACACTAGAGGTCCGATGCCTCCGATCGGCACTGGGAAAACACAAGGCTCGGTAAACGGTCAGTAGTCATAGATGTGCGGAGTGTAGTCAGACGGTGAGCGGTCGGTTTCGCGGGACGAGCGGGCGAGACGGCGTCCAGGAACGGTCCACACGGCGGTGAGCGGTCGCGTTGGAAATTCACGGAGCGGTGGGGCGTCCGGTTCGCCGGGTTCTCAGGGGGCGGGGGCGGGTTCCGGGAGGTGCAGCCGGGCCATGGCGGCGTCGGCGCGGCGGGGTGCGCGGCGGCGGGTGAGCAGCGACACCGCGATCATGACGGCGAACGCGGTGGGGGCGACGGCGAGGGAGGGCTGGGCGAGCAGCGCCGCGGTCCAGCCGGTGCCGGGGCCGGAGGCGAGGCGGGCGACGCCGGCGGCGACGGCGAGCCCGCCGCCGGTGAGGAGGCCGGTGAGGGCGCCTGCGGCGGTCAGCCCGCGCCACCAGATGCCGAGGACGAGCAGCGGGCACAGGGAGCACGCGGAGACGCACAGCGCCATGACGACGAGGTCGGCGGCGTCGCGGGGGCCGATGGCGGGGAGCACGGCGAGCGGGGCGGCGAGGGCGAGGACGACGCCGATCCGGAACGCGGTGACGCCGTCGCGGTGCCGCATCCGCTGGGTGACGGTGCCGGCGATGGCGACGACGATCCCGCAGGAGGTGGAGATGAACGCGGCGAAGGCGCCGGCGGCGACGACGCCGGCCATCAGCGCGCCGGGCAGGCCGGGGGCGGCTCTGAGCGGGAGCAGCAGGATGGTGGCGTCGATGTCGCCGGTCATCAGCAGCTCGGGGGTGTAGTGGCGGCCGAGCGTGCCGTAGAGGGCCGGGAAGAGGTAGAAGAGGGCGAGCAGGCCGGGGACGAGCGCGGCGGTGCGGCGCGCGGCGCGCCCTGAGGTGCTGGTGTAGAAGCGCATCAGGATGTGGGGCAGGCCCATCGTCCCGAGGAGGACGCCGAGCAGCGTCGAGTAGGTGGTGTAGAGGCCGAGCGGGGTGGGGCGGCCGGGCGGGACGGCCCACATCCCGTCGCCGGAGGCGGTGAGGCGTTCGGCGTGCGGGACGGCGGCGCCGCGCGGGAAGACGAGTTCGGTGCCGCCGCCGACGATGTGCCGGCCGGGGGCGAGGGGCACGGCGGCGCCGTCGTGGCGGACGCCGTCGAGGCGTCCCGTGGCGGTGACGGTCACGGCTTGCCGGACGGTCACGGCGACGCCCGTCTCCACGTGGACGCGGGTGGTGCGCTCGAAGCGCACGGGCCGGTCCTCGGCGGGGGCGTCGGCGCCGCCGGCGTGCCAGATCGCGAGCAGCGCGACGGCGGGGACGGCGACGGCGACGAGCTTGATCCAGAACTGCACGGCCTGGACGGCGGTGATGCCGCGCATGCCGCCGGACGCGACGAGGCCGACCGCGACGACGACGATCACGGCCCAGCCCGTCCAGACGGGGGCGCCGGTGAGCACCCGCAGGGTCACGCCGGCGCCCTGGAACTGGGGCAGCAGGTAGAACCAGCCGACGCAGCAGACGCAGCAGGTGACGGCGCGGCGGACGGCCGGGGAGCCGAGCCGCCACTCGGCGAAGTCGGAGATCGTGTAGGCGCCGGAGCGGCGCAGCGGGGCGGTCACGAACGCCAGCAGCAGGACGTATCCGGCGGTGGCGCCGACCGGCAGCCACAGCGTGCCGGTGCCGTAGGCGAGGACGAGGCCGGCGGTGCCGAGGTAGGCGGCGGCGGAGACGTACTCGCCGCCGATCGCGGTGGCGTTGCGGAGGGGGGTGACGCCCTGGGAGGCGACCAGGAAGTCGGAGGCGGTGCGGGCGGAGCGGCGGCCGCGCACGCCGAGGGCCGCGGTCAGGGCCAGGACCACGGCGAGGGCGGTGAGCGCGTCCGGCGCCGCCGGGGCGGTCACGAACGGCCCGCCGGCCTCGGATGGTCGCGTTCGGCGCGTTCGGCGCGGCGCAGCTGCGCGAGGGCGGCGAGCACCCACAGCGGCTGGGCGCCGAGGACCGGCAGCAGCCACGACGCCGGGAGGCCGAGCGGCCGGACGCCGTGCAGGCCCGGTGCGACTGCGAGGAGCGCGGGGATCGCCGCGATGACGGCCACGACGAGCGCTGCGGTCTGCAGCGCGATCCGTAACTGGACGCGGACGAGCGCGCGCACGTAGGCCCGCCCCGGCGCCTCCCCTCCGCCCTGCGAACGGGGCGGATCGGGATCGGGTGGGTCGGGGTCGGCCGGCTCGCCGGCGGGGGGCTCGGCGGGCATCGCGGGCGGGCCGTCGCCCGGCGGTGCCGGGACCGGTGCGCGGCGCGGGTCAGCCATGGCCGTCACCGTTCCCCGCGCCGTCCGCCGCGTGGTGGAACCGCCGCACCAGCAGGTCGCGGACCTCGCGGGTGTGCCGGCGGCTCACCGGGAGCAACGCGTCGCCGATCTGCACCGCGGCGCGCCCGCCGTCGAAGCGCAGCTCGGTGATGTGCGCGGACGCGACGAGGGTGCTGCGGTGGATGCGGATGAACCCGGCGTCCTCCCACCGCTTCGTCAGCGCCGTCAGCGGCATCCGCACCAGGTAGCCGCCGTCGGCGGTGTGCAGCCGGACGTAGTCGCCCTGCGCCTCCACGTGGGTGATGGTCCGCCGCGACACCAGCCGGGTGCGGCCGCCCAGCTCCACCGGGATCATCTCGTCGTCGGCGGCCGCGTCGGGCACGTCCTCGCCCGGCGGCCCGGTCCGGGACGCGGCCCGCGCGACCCGCCGGACCGCCTCGGCGAGCCGCTCCGGCCGGACGGGTTTCAGCAGGTAGTCGAGCGCGCCGAGCTCGTAGGCGGTGACGGCGCAGTCGTCGTGCGCGGTGACGAACACGACGTGCGGGGGCGCGGCGAAGCCGGTCAGCAGCCGGGTGAAGTCCAGGCCGTCGAGCCCGGGCATCCGGATGTCCAGGAACACCGCGTCCAGGCGCTCGCCCTCGACGAGCATCCGGCTGAGGTCGCGCAGCGCGGACGAGGCGTCCTCCGCGCCGGTGACCCGCCCGATCCTCGGGTCCTCGCGGAGCAGATGGACGAGTTCCTCCAGGGCGGGGCGTTCATCGTCGACGGCCAGGACGTGAAGCATGATGGCGACTTTGCCGCGATTACCGTCTGTCCGCAATCGGTTCCGAAAAGTGAGTGGTCCGCCGGGGCGGGCCCGCTCAGTCCGGAAAGACGCCCGGACGGTACTTCGGAACGCGCAATCTGACCTTGGTTCCGGCGCCGAGCGCTGTCTCGACGGTCAGCCCGTACTCCTCTCCGTAGACCTGCCGCATCCGCTCGTCGACGTTGGCGAGCCCGATCCCGCCGCCGCGCCGGTCGGGGGTGGCGACGCTCCCCCATCCGGTCGGGCCGGGGCGGCCGACCGGGGCGGCGAGGATCTCCTGGAGCCGTTCGGGGTCCATGCCGACGCCGTCGTCCTCGACGCTGATCGCGGCCTCGGCGCCGGAGTCGCGCGCGACGATCGAGATGTGCAGCGGGCCGCGGGTGCCCTTCATGCCGTGCCGGATCGCGTTCTCCACCAGCGGCTGCAGGGCGAGGAACGGGACGGCGACCGGCAGCACCTCGGGCGCCACCTGCACGTCGAACCGCAGCCGCTCGCCGAACCTGGCGCGCTCCAGCAGCAGGTAGCGGTCGATGGAGCGCAGCTCGTCGGCGAGGGTGGTGAAGTCGCGGGGGTTGCGGAAGGAGTAGCGGGCGAAGTCGGCGAAGTCGAGCAGCAGGCCGCGGGCGCGCTCGGGGTCGGTGCGGACGAACGAGGCGATCGTGGTCAGCGAGTTGTAGACGAAGTGGGGGGAGATCTGCGCGCGCAGCGCCCGCATCTCGGCCTCGGCGAGCCGGATCCGGGCGGTGTCGAGCCGGGCCAGCTCGAGCTGGCCGGTGACCAGCCGGGCCGCCTCGCCGACGGCGCGGACGCGCGCGGTGGACGGCCCGGTCCAGTAGGCGGCGAGGGTCGCCTCGACGCGTCCCTCGACGGTGAGCGGCGCGACCATGGCGACCCGGATGCGGCAGAGCGCGTCGCGGCAGCCGAGCAGCTCGGGGGCGATCACGCGGGGGCGGCCGGAGGCGAGGACGGGCAGCGCGTGGGCGACGGCTTCGGCGGCGTGCTCGTCGCGTCCGGCGCCGTCCCAGGCCAGCAGGCATGGGGCCAGGTCGCCTTCCGCCCCGGGCCGCGGGTCTCCGTCGCCGTCTCCGTCGTCTCCGGGGCGCAGGCCGGCGGCACGGGGATCATCGGCGGACGCGTCGCCGGCGTACGGCCCGTCGCCGTAGAGGTCGTCGCCGTAGGGGTCGTCGGCATCGGGATCGTCGGCGCCGGACGGGACGCCGACCAGCGCGACGGCCTCGGCGCCGAGCAGCGTCCGCAGGTGCCGGGCGGCCTTGCGGGCCGACCCGGGGGTCAGCCCGCCGCGCAACGGCGGCGCCACCCGGGCGATGGTGTGCAGGGTCGCGAACGCCGCCTGCTCCGCCGGGACGGCGGGGGCGCGGCGCGGGGGCCGCAGCCGCCCGCGCAGTGCGACGGCGCCCGCGGCGGCGCCCGCGGCCAGGGCGCCCGCGAGAATGTCCGCGACGGACGGTAGGACCATGACAACGTACGGTAACGGTTGTCTTCCGTCCAGGTCGGTGTGTTGCCGATTTACGACGGTGTCCGACCCGTCACATCCCCCTGCAGCACGGCGTTTCAGAGGGCGCGCCACCCTCGGAGGGCGGTGCCTCAGAGGGGCGGTGCCTCAGAGGGGCGGCGCCTCGCCCTCGTCCTCCTGGTAGGAGTACCGCTGCTCGGACCACGGATCGGCGACGTTGTGGTAGCCGCGCTCCTCCCAGAACCCGCGGCGATCCTTCACCAGGTACTCCACGCCCCGGACCCACTTCACGCTCTTCCACGCGTACAGGTGCGGGACGACGATCCGGGTCGGGAACCCGTGGTCGGGGCTGAGCCGCTCGCCGTCGTGGTGGGTGGCGAACATCGTCCCGTCGGCGAGGAAGTCGCTCATCCGGATGTTGGCGCTGTAGCCGTACTCGGCCCACACCATCACGTGCGTCACGTCCGGCGCGGGCGGCGCGAGCTCCACGATCGCCGTGCCGGGGACGCCCTCCCACTCGTTGCCGGGGATCGTGAACTTGGTGACGCAGTGGAAGTCGGAGACGGCGCGCACCCGCGGCAGCGCGTCGAACTCCTCCCAGCTCCACCGGTGCTGCTCCCCCGACGCGGTCGCGCCGAAGACCCGGAAGTCCCAGTCCTTGGGACGGAACTTGGGGACGGGGCCGTAGTGGAGGACCGGCCAGCCGCGGGGGACGTACTGGCCGGGCGGCAGGTCCCGCGGCTGCGGCGCGGACGCTTCGGGGTGGGACATGACGCCGCCATCCTGCCATCAGGCGTGAGCTGAGCCATATTCGGGGGCCTTGCGGGATTCGGCGGCGCGCATCGGCTACGCTGATGCCGTGCGCAACATCGTGTATTTCTTCTGGTTCGACCAGCCCGGGCGGCTGGTCTGCCAGGCGTTGCGCTGACAGACCACAAGGCGAGAGCCCCGGGCCCCTTCGGCCCGGGGCTCTCGTCGTTTCCAGGGGGTCGTCCGCGGGATCCGGCCCGGATCCGCGCGCGGTCCGCGTGATGAGGAGAGGCAGCACACCCATGGTCGTCGTCATGGCCCCGGAGGCCACCGAAGCCGATATCAAGGCCGTCGTCTCACTGGTCGAGACGGCGGGAGGCGACGCGTTCGTCAGCCGCGGCGTGGAACGCACCATCGTCGGGCTCGTCGGCGACGTCCAGCAGTTCGGCTCGCTGAACCTGCGGGGAATGCGCGGCGTCACCGACGTGGTGCGCATCTCGGCCCCCTACAAGCTGGTGAGCCGCGAGCACCACCGGGAGCGGACCGTGGTGCGGGTGGGCGGCGTGCCGATCGGCCCCGGCACGATGACGCTGATCGCCGGCCCGTGCGCGGTGGAGACCCCGGAGCAGACGCTCGGCGCCGCGCAGATGGCGCAGGCGGCGGGCGCGACGCTGCTGCGCGGCGGCGCGTTCAAGCCCCGCACCTCGCCGTACGCGTTCCAGGGCCTCGGCGAGGCCGGCCTGCGCATCCTCGCGGACGTGCGGGAGGAGACGGGCATGCCGATCGTCACGGAGGTGGTGGACGCCGGGGACGTGGAGCTCGTCGCGTCCTACGCCGACATGCTGCAGATCGGCACCCGCAACGCGCAGAACTTCGCGCTGCTGCAGGCGGCGGGCGAGTCCGGCAAGCCGGTGATGCTCAAGCGCGGCATGAACGGCACGATCGAGGAGTGGCTGATGGCGGCCGAGTACGTCGCGCAGCGCGGCAACCTCGACATCGTGCTGTGCGAGCGCGGCATCCGCACGTTCGAGAACGCGACCCGCAACACCCTCGACATCTCCGCGGTCCCGGTGGCGCAGCGCCTCTCCCACCTGCCGGTGATCGTGGACCCGTCGCACTCGGGCGGCAGCCGCGACCTCGTGCTGCCGCTGACCCGGGCGGCCGTCGCGGTCGGCGCGGACGGCGTGATCATCGACGTGCACCCGCACCCGGAGACCGCGCTGTGCGACGGCCCGCAGGCCCTGGTGGACGGCGACCTGCGCGAGCTCGCCAAGCTCGTGCGGGACCTGCCGCCCATCGTCGGCCGCACCCTGACCGAGGCCCCCGGCCCCGTCCCCGCCTGATCCGGCCCGACCCCGTTGATCCGTGGCGTGTCGCCCTTTATGGACGTCCCATAAGGGCGACACGCCACAAGTCAACGCATATGCGGGCTGCTGGTAGCGTCGTGGGCATGGCGTACTGGACCTCCTGCCTCGGACCGCCCCGCTCCTGACGGGGCGCGGCCACGGCACCACCCTGCGAGTCCTGACGGGCCCGGCGCGACAGCGCCCGGTCCGCGTTCTCCTGCGCCCCGGATCCGGATCCTTCCCTCCCGATTCGAGCTCAGGAGCTCTCCCCGTGTCAGTGCGCACGTTCAGAACGTCCAGGCGGGCCTCCGCGCCCGCGTCCCCGGCCGCACGGCGCGCCCTCGGAGGCGGCGCCGACATCCTGCTCGCCGCGTCCCTCTGGGGCACGACGGGCACGGCCCGCACCTTCGCCCCCGGCGCGTCCAGCGTCTCCGTCGCGGCCGCGCGGATCGTCATCGGCGGGCTGCTGCTGCTCGCCTTCGCCGCCGCCACCCGCCGCGACGGCCTGCGCCGCCTCCTGCGCGGCCGGGCCTCCCTGGCGACGCTCGCGCTCGGCGCCGCGGCGATCGCGATCTACCAGGTCGCGTTCTTCGTCGCCGTCTCACGGACGGGCGTGGCCGTCGGCACCGTCGTCACGATCGGCAGCGCGCCCGCGTTCACCGGCCTGATCGGGCTGGCGACCCGGCGGACCGTCCTCACCGGCCGCTGGACGCTCGCGACCGCGGGCGCCGTCGCCGGCTGCGCGCTGCTGATCGGCTCCGGGCACGGCTCCGGCGTCGACCCCGCCGGCATCGCGCTCGCGCTGCTGTCCGGGCTGGCCTACGCGGTGTACGCGACCGCCGCGTCCGTCCTGATCACCCGCGGCGAGGACGACCGGGCGACCGCCGGGGCGCTGTTCGGCGCGGCCGCGGTGCTGCTCGTCCCCGTCCTCGCCGCCGAGCCCGCCGGGTGGCTGCTCACCGGTGCGGGCGCGACGACCGCGCTGTACCTCGGCGCCGTCACCACCGGGCTCGGCTACGTGCTGTTCGCCCGCGGCCTGCGCGGCACCCCCGCCACGACGGCGACGACGCTGACGCTCGCCGAGCCCGCGGTCGCCGCCGTCCTCGGCACGGCGGTGCTCGGCGAGCATCTCGGCGGGACCGCCTACGCCGGTCTCGGCCTCCTCGCCGCCAGCCTCGTCGCGCTCGTCGCGCCCGTCCGCCGTGCGCGAAAGCGGCGGGGCCGCGGTAACGAATTGGTCTGAACCACTCGCCAGATCGGGGGGCGGCGAGGATGATGTCCGGCATGACGACGGGCGATGGCGACGCCGGGGGACGGCTGTTCCCGGAGGACCTGGACGGCGTCGACCCGGTCGCCGCCGTGATGCTGGCGGACGCCTGCCGCTCCCTCGCCGCCTACCCCGACCTGGTGGCGGTCGGCGCCCTGTTCACCGCGGCCGAGCGGGTCTCCGGCGGCTGGCAGGTCGTCTGCCCGCCGGACCCGCTGCCGCAGGGCGCCCGCGAGCTGCTCGCCGACCACCTCGACGACCGCGCCGCCCGCCTCGACGGGGCCGCCGCGGGCGAGTTCCGGCGGGCCGCGGACGAGCTGCGGTCCGGGCCGCGCGACACGGTGGCGGCGGCCGGGCGGCGGTTCGCGATCGTGCGGGTCGAGCAGCTCGTGCGGACCGGCCCGGACGGCCCCGAGCCGCCCCGGCCGAGCGACCCCGACCCGCGTCCCGCGTCCGTCCCGGCCTCCTACCGCCGCCCCTACGACCTGCTGTCCGGCGAGGGCACCGGGTCCGACCTCGCCACCGCGGAGCTGCTCTGCCAGGTGCTGGACGCGGCGGCGCTCAGCGGGAGCGAGCCGTCCGGGGCGTTCCTCACGCCGGTCGCGCTGGCGCCCGCGTTCACCGTCGCCGAGCGCGGCCCCGCCGCGCCGGGCGGGCCGTCCCGCGAGCGCCGCTGGCGTCCGGTCGGCCGCCTGCACGCCACCCCGCAGCAGGCCCGCGACTCGCTGATCGGCTACCTGCGGGACGTGGCGCCCGCCGTGGAGGCGCTCAGCGAGACCGACACCGATGCCCACGCGGAGGCCGCCGAGGTGCTGGCGGAGGAGCCCCGCCGCAACGGCATCACGGTCGCGGGACGCCGCTTCCGGATCGTCCGCATCGAGCGGATCACCCTGATGGGCCCGGACGGCCCGGAACCCCCGCGCCCGACGGACTTCGACAGCCACTGAGTTGATTGCATTGCCCTCGGCGGTCGGGCCCTGGGGGCCCTCCCTTCAACGGGCACTGCGGCGATCGCTGCATCGCTCCGGCTCGCCCAGGGGCTCGCTGCGCGATCGGATTCTCGCTCCGCTCGAATCCGGCTTCGCTCGCGATCGCAACGCTGAGGTCGGCGACGGTTGAGGCTACGGACGTGTGCCTGACCGTCAAGCGGGCCTCAGGACGCGGCGGGGTCGCCGTAGACCGGGCGGTGCTCCTGGACGGAGTCGGCGAGCTGGTCGGCGAGCTCGCCGACGTCGAGGCGCTTCTCGATCTGCCGCAGGTCGTCGATCTTGGCGCGGGTCTCCGCGCGGCGCGGCGCGAGCATCGTGCAGCAGTCCTCGTCGGGCAGCTCGGAGATCGACAGCGTGCGGACGCGGCGCGCCTGGTCCATGATCTCGATCTTGTCCATGCCGACGAGGGGGCGCAGGATCGGCAGCTCGACGGCGTCGTCCAGCGCGGTGATGTTCGCCAGGGTCTGGCTGGACACCTGGCCGAGCGCGTCGCCGGTGATCAGCGCGGAGCCGCGCAGGCGGCGGGCGAGGACCTCGCCGGTGCGCAGCATGAGCCGGCGCTGCGCGATCACCGCGAGCCGGTCGGCGCCGGACGACTTGATCTGCTGCTGCGCCTTGCCGAACGGCACGACGAACAGCCGCGATCCGCCCTGGAACTTGTCCAGCTCGCGGACCAGCGCGTACGCCTTGTAGATCGACTCGGGGCCGGTGAACGGCATGCCGGAGAAGTGCAGGTAGTCGACGCGCAGGCCGCGGCGCATCATCCGGTACGCGGCGACGGGCGAGTCGATGCCGCCGGACATCAGCACGAGGCCGCGGCCGGACATCCCGACGGGCAGGCCGCCCTGGCCGGGCAGGCCGCCGGAGTAGACGAACACCTCGTCCCGGTCGACCTCGATCGACAGGGTGTGCTCGGGGTCCTTGAGCTTGACGGGCTGGCCGTAGCGGCCGGCGACGAGCGCGCCGATGTGCCGGTCGAGCTCGGTGGAGGTCATCGGGAACCGCTTGTCGCGGCGCCGGGACCGGACGGCGAACGTGCCGGTGCGGCCGTCCATGAGCTCCAGGGCGGCGCGCTCGACGCTGGCGAGGTCCTTGCCGACCCGCCAGGCGCGGTGCGCCCACACGATGCCCATGACATCGGTGATCCGCTGCGCGACCCGCTCCATCGTGGCGAGGTCGGCGTCGTGCTTGCGGACGATGAACACCCCGTGCCGGCGGACGACGTCGACGCGGGCGATGGGGCGGACGGCCTGCCGGACGTTGTCGGCGAGGCGGCGCTCGAACAGCTCGCGGTTCTTGCCCTTGAGGACGACCTCGCCGAGTTTCAGCAGCACGCACGGCTCCCCGTCGACCGGGGACTGCTCCCGGACGTCCGCGGGCGCGGTCTCGAGCGTGGTCATGCGTGGTCCTCCCGGCGGAACAGGTCTAGGGGTGGTCTCCAGTGTGGCCCACAGGAAGCAACATCGCGACCTGGAAAACCTGTTCCCGCCGGGAGGGACGGGTTCAGCCGAAGAAGACCTCGGCCTCGGCGTAGCGCTCGAGCGGGACGGTCTTCAGCTCCTTGGTCGCCTCGTCGAGGCCGACGCGGACGATGTCGGTGCCCTGGAGCGCGACCATCTTGCCGTAGTCGCCGTCGCGGACCGCGTCGATGGCCTGGAGGCCGAAGCGGGTGGCGAGGACGCGGTCGAACGCGGTGGGGGTGCCGCCGCGCTGGATGTGCCCGAGCACGGTGGCGCGGGCCTCCTTGCCGGTGCGCTTCTCGATCTCGTCGGCGAGGGCCTGGCCGATGCCGCCGAGCCGGACGTGCCCGAACGCGTCGCGCTCGCCGGTCTGCAGCTGCATCTGCCCGTCCATCGGGTGGGCGCCCTCCGACACGACGATGATCGGCGCGTAGCGGGTCTTGAACCGGCTCTCGACGTACTCGACGACCTTGTCGATGTCGAACGGCCGCTCGGGGATCAGGATGACGTTGGCGCCGGCGGCCATGCCGACGTGCAGCGCGATCCACCCCGCGTGCCGGCCCATGACCTCGCAGATCAGCGCGCGGTGGTGGCTCTCGGCGGTGGTGTGCAGCCGGTCGACGGCCTCCATGCCGATGTTCACCGCGGTGTCGAACCCGAAGGTGTAGTCGGTGGCGTTGAGGTCGTTGTCGATCGTCTTCGGGACGCCGACGACGTTGACGCCGTTGGCGTACAGCTCGCGCGCGACGCCGAGGGTGTCCTCGCCGCCGATGGCGATCAGCGCGTCGACGCCGAGGCCGGCGAGGTTGTCCTTGATCCGCTCGACGCCGCCCTCGACCTTGACCGGGTTGGTCCGGGACGAGCCGAGGATCGTGCCGCCGCGCGGCAGGATCCCGCGGACGGCCTGCACGTCGAGGGCGACGGTGTCGCCTTCGAGAGGCCCGCGCCAGCCGGCCCGGAAGCCGACGAACTCGTAGCCGAAGACCTGCACGCCCTTGCGGACGACCGCGCGGATGACCGCGTTCAGGCCGGGGCAGTCCCCACCGCCGGTGAGCACTCCGACTCGCATGCCGTCTCCTTCTCCCGCCACCGGGCTCCCTCCTCGGTTCACATGGCCAGACTAGTAGTCAGGGCATGGCTACGCAGGGCATTCGCCGGGGGTCCCGGCGAGCCGTCATTGGTCTAGACCATAGCCCGCTGGGGTGCCCCGGGGCACGCCGTCCGGCGGCATGCCGGCTCAGCGCGGCCGGCCCCCGAGGATCCGGACCCTTCCCCCGAAGAGCACCGCCACTCCCCCGGGCACGCGCCGCAGCGCCGCCCGCCGGCGACGCGGCGCGGACGCGCCGTCATAGGCCCAACCGATCTCCGCGAGCGCCAGTTCCCGTGCCGCCTCCCCGGCGAGCCCTTCCCGGTGCGCCCGCGCGAAATCCCATCCGTCCCGGAAAGATCCCCGCGTCGGGCGTGCGGCCGCCCACGCGGCGAACTCCGCCTTCCAGGACGTCCCGTACGCGGCGGCGAGCGCGGGCCAGGCGCGCGCCACCTCGCCGGCCCGTTTCAGCAGGATGCCGTGCGCGGCGGCCCGCACGGCGGCGCCGTCGAACCCGGCGGGCATCGGGCCGCCCGCCGTCATCGCCCGGACGAGCGCCTCCTGCGCCGCCGCCAGCCCCGCGTCCCGGTTCGCTTCGCTCATGTGTTCGCTCATGTGATGGCCGCCAGCCCGGACGCGGCGGCGATGGCGTCCAGCTCGGCGCGCATCTCGCCGATCGGCGGGTAGTGGCCGTCGCGTTCCAGCAGAAAGCCCGGCGGGCGGTGCCGCGCGCACAGTTCGGTGATCAGGTCCAGGACGTCCGGCGGGACGGCGGCGGTGTGCGTGTCGTGGTACCGGCCGCCCTCCTCGACGCCGCCCGCGACATGGCAGTACGCGACGCGCTCCAGCGGCAGCCGGTCGAGGAGCCGGACGGGGTCCTCGCCGCGGTTGCGGGCGTTGGCGTACACGTTCGCGACGTCCAGCAGGAGCAGGGCGCCGGTGCGATCGAGCAGTTCCGTGAGGAAGTCGCCCTCGGCGTACTCGGCGTCCGGCCAGTCGAAGAGCGTCGCGATGGGCTCGACGGCCAGCGGGACGGGCAGGTCCGCCTGGGTGCGGCGGATGTTGGCGGTGAGCGCGTCCAGCGCCGCCCGGGTGCGCGGCACCGGCAGCAGGTGCCCGGCCTCGATCCCGCCCGCGCGGACGAACGCGACGTGCTCGCTGACCAGCGGCGCGCCGAGCGCCTCCGCGCAGGCGGCCAGGTGCGCGACCCGCTCGGCGGCGACCGGTTCGGCGCCGCCCAGCGACAGCCTCACCCCGTGCGGGACGACCGCCGCGCCGCGCTCGCGCAGCCCGAGGAGTTCGGGAGCGGGGTGCGCCGGGTGCACGGACTCCGCGATCACCTCGGTGAAGCGCAGGCCGGGCAGCGCGCCCACGAACCCGGCGATCTCCGGCCGCCACCCGATCCCGACGCCGAGGTCCATGTCAGCTCCCGCCACCGCAGCCGCCGCCACCGCCGCAACTGCTCCCGCACCCGCCGCCACCGCCGCAGCTGTGGTGGCCGCCGCCGGAGCCGCCGCCGCAGCCGTGGTGGTGCCCGCCGCTGGAGCCCCCGCCACCGCAGGAAGCGGACGAGCAGACGGGCGCGGACGCCGAGCAGGCCGAGCCCGTGTACCCGCCCGAGGCCGCCGCGACCCCGGTGAGCTGTAGGTAGCGGCCGAGCCCGACCGTCTGGGCGAACATCTCGTCGAACGCCATCAGCGCGGCCGTGCCGAACAGCGCGACGCCCATGACCACGTCCGGGCCGGGCAGGCCGGCGTAGGAGGCGCCCTGCGCCGGGTCGAGGTGCGGGCCGGCCGACCTGGCCTGCGCGACGGCCCGCTCGCCCTCCTTCGTCGGGCCGTGGCCGGCCGCGAGCCCGACCGCCGCCGCGGACAGGACGGCGAGCGGCGCGAACACGATCAGCGCCTTCGGGAAGTCGTCGTAGGCGTCACTGATCAGGAAGAAGTACACGAAGCCGGCGAACACCCAGGCGCGCAGGAGCCACCGGATCTCCTGCGGCCCCGGCCACCTGCCGAGGCGGATGAGCAGCCCCTGCTCGATCAGGCCGTCGCGGATTCCGTCGAGCGCGGCCGACACGCCCGTGTCGGCGGTCAGCTCGGCGAGCGTGCCGGCGCGCCCGCTCGCGACCGCTTCGAAGACCGCGCCGTCCAGCGGATGGCCGGCGGTGCGCGGCGCGCCGGACGGCGGCGGGGCCGCCGTCATGCGCCCGTCGCCGTGGGCGTCGACCGCGCCGTCCACCCGCAGCGCCGCCAGCGACGCGGCGATCGCGTGGCGCCCCCCGCCCTGCAGGTAGGCGATCTCGTACGGGTGCGGGTCGCGCGTCGGCGGCGTGCCGCGCACCAGGGCCGATCTCTGCCGCCACAGGACCGCGACCAGCGCGAGCCCGACCAGGAAGTGCACCGCGAGGAGCCAGAGCGTCTCGTCCACCGAACGTGCCCCCGTCGTATGAGCGTCGTCGTCGCGGATCAGACGCACGCGTCCGGGCGGGAGTTGAGGGCGGGCGCGGCCGGAACCGGCCTACTCCTCCTCGTCCAGGCCCTTCTCGATGGCGTAGCGGACGAGCTCGACGCGGTTGTGGAGCTGGAGCTTGCCGAGGGTGTTCTGCACGTGGTTCTGCACCGTGCGGTGCGACAGGACGAGCCGCTCCGCGATCTGCTTGTATGTCAGGCCCTTGGCGACGAGCCGCAGCACCTCGGTCTCGCGGTCGGTGAGCCGGGGCGCGTCGTCGTCCTCGCGGGCGGGCGCGGCGGCGAGCCGCCGGTACTCGCCGAGGACGAGCCCGGCGAGGCCGGGGGTGAACACCGCGTCGCCGTCGGCGGTGCGGCGGACCGCGTCCAGGAACTCCTCGCGCCCGGCGGACTTGAGCAGGTAGCCGGTGGCGCCCGCCTTCACCGCCTCCAGGACGTCCTGCTGCTCGCCGCTGGCCGACAGCACCAGCACCCGCACGGGCGGGTCGGCGGCGGCGAGGTGCCGGGTGACCTCGACGCCGCTGATGTCGGGCAGCTGCAGGTCGACCACGGCGACGCGGGGGCGCGCGGCGGCGGCGATGCGGACGGCGGTGCGCCCTTCCCCGGCGGTGGCGACGACCTCGTGCCCCGCCTCGGCGAGGTCGCGGGCGACGGCCTCGCGCCACATCGGATGGTCGTCGACGACCATGACCCTCAACGGAACCTCGCTCACGATCACACCCTAAACGCCGCCGGCTACCGCGGAACGGTCATCTCGATCTCGGTGCCCTCGCCGGGGGCGGACACGATGGCGACGGTGCCGCCGAGGTCGCGGACGCGGCCCCGGATGGACTGCGCGACGCCGAGCCGGCCGGACGCGGCGGCGTCGTCGAGGCGGCCGGGCGGCATGCCGGGGCCGTCGTCGCGGACGCTGACGGTGACCTCGCCGGGGCCGTCCTCCAGCAAAACCCAGGCGCGGGCGCCGTCGCCGCAGTGCCGCCGGACGTTGTCCAGCGCCGCCGCGACGGCCGCGGCGACCTCCTGGGCGGCGTGCTCGGGCAGCGGCACGGGCGTCGCGGGCGTCGACACGGTCACCGCCGCGGACGCCTGGCCGGTGAGCAGCGGGCGCAGGTCGGCAGCGCGTCCGGAGCCGGTGTCGGGACGCGGCGACGGGATGGAGACGGTCCCGGGGGCGGTCGCGGGGCCGGCGCCGATCAGGGCGCGCAGCGCCGCCTCCTGCTCCCCCGCCAGCCGGCCCAGCTCGGCCGCCTCGCCGCCGGCCTCGCCGCCGCGCCGCTGCACCATCGCGAGCACCTGCAGGACCGAGTCGTGGATGCGGCGCGCCAGCCGCTCCCGCTCCCGGGTCGCCGCCTCCAGCTCCACGGCCCTGGCGAGCCGCGCCTCCGCCTCGCGCGCGAGCCGCACCACCTGCCCGACGACCAGGCCGGCGAGGAGCAGCAGCACGATGCCGTTCAGGGTGGTGTTCCCGATCCCGCCGGCCGTCCCGGCGACGGCGTGCACCAGTAGGTTCGCGACGCCGAGGACGAGGGCGGCGGTGACGCCGAGCCGCCGCCCGCCCCACACGGCCCAGGCGAGCACGGACGCGGCGACCCACGACACCGGCAGCGTCGGGCGGCCCGTCGCGATGTGGTGCGGGGTCTCCACCCACGCGGTCGTGAGGATGCACCCGAACGCGACGGCGAGGTCGGCGACCAGGAGCGGCCAGCCGCGCCGGGCCCGGTCGCGGTACGCCAGCGTCGCGACGCCCGTCCAGACGGTCAGGACCGCGAGGACGGCCCAGCCGCCCAGCGGGTGCGCGTAGCCGCCGGAGTTCTTCCCGATCACGACGGCGGCGTAGACCAGCGCCAGCGCCCGGTACACCGCGACGGACCGCCACAGCGCCGCGTCCAGGCCGGCCAGGCCCCCGCCGGTGTCGTCGCGCACGGGTCAGTCCTCGGTGAAGCCCTCGTCGCCGTCCTCGACGGGACGGACGGGCTTGCCGGCCATCTCGGCCTTGACCTCGGCGGCGTACCGGTCGACGTACTCCTGCCCGGACAGCTTCTGGATCGCCTGCATGATCTCGTCGGTGACCGTGCGGAGCACCTCGCGGTCGTCCTCGCGGCCGAAGTAGCGGGAGAAGTCCATCGGCTCGCCGAACCGCACGCCCGGCCGGACGCCGAGCCGCGGGTACGGCTGCCCGGGCGGCATCAGCTTGAACGTGTTGACCATCGCCATCGGGATCACCGGGACGCGGGACTTCAGCGCCAGCCGCGCCACCCCGGTCTTGCCGCGGTAGAGCCGCTCGTCCGGCGCCCGGGTGCCCTCGGGGTAGATGCCGAGCAGCTTGCCCTCGCCGAGGATCCGCAGGCCTGTCTGCAGCGCCGCGTCCGCCTCCGGGCCGCCGGTCCGGTCGACCGGGACGACCCCGACGCCGGTGAAGAACCCCTTGCTGATCAGGCCCTTGATCCCCTTGCCGGTGAAGTACTCGCCCTTGCCGATGAAGAAGATCGGCCGCATCAGCGGCAGCGGGCCGAAGAAGTGGTCCGCGAACGACTGGTGGTTGCACGCCAGCAGCGCGGGGCCGCGCTTCGGGACGTTCCGCATCCCCCGGTTCCGCGGCCACCATGCGCCGTACATGATGGGTGAGAGTACGACCCTCAGCAGGATCCAGAACCAGAGCATGCCGACACCTTCCTCCGAGCCGCGTGCGCACG
Source organism: Actinomadura sp. NPDC048394 (assembly GCF_040651755.1). Classification (NCBI taxonomy): domain Bacteria; kingdom Bacillati; phylum Actinomycetota; class Actinomycetes; order Streptosporangiales; family Thermomonosporaceae; genus Actinomadura; species Actinomadura sp. NPDC048394. The sequence continues at coordinate 50,239 of NZ_JBEZJL010000018.1, forward strand.
CGGCGCGCAAGACCGAGTCCCCGTCCGAGGGGGGTAATGATGGGACATCTTCGCATCCCGGCGGTCCCCCGCCCACACCACTGTCCCGGTGCCGGTGCCCGGTCCGGCACACCCCGCGGCCGGATGAACGTAGGCTCTAATCGGAAATCTCAATCGGGTGCGCCCGGGGGCTTGTCCCGGGCGGCGCAGCGAATACCGTGGGACACACGTTTCGGGTCGTCCGGGAGTGCCGCCGCGCATCGCGGCGGGCGGCCGGGCGCACACCTCAATGGGGGAGCGGAGGCCGCCATGCCGGTGCTGTCGGTCACGCCGGAGTCGTCGAAGGAGCCGGCCCCGTGAATCGCCGTGGCAATGGACTGTCCGCCGACACCTACGCGCCGCTGGTCGACCTCGCCCCGCATCTGGCCGACGCGATGCTCGCGGCGCTGGGCGAGGCGGGCGTGGCGGCCTACGCCGCGTCGCCGGACGGCCTGCCCGAGATCGCCGGGACGGCCGCCGACCCCGTCGGCGACGTCCTCGACCGGCTGTACGTGGACGTGGACATGAAGCCGGCCGCCGAGGGGATCCTGCGCGCGCATCTGGCGCGGCTGCGGGACGCCGGCGTGCGCGGCGACGGCGACGGCCGCCCCGAGACGGACCTCGCCGGCCCGGGCGCCGACGCGCCGCCCGGCCGCGACGGGGTGCACGACGGGCCGCGCGACGGCGGCCTCGACGGCTCCTTCGACGACGCGTTCGACGGCGTGTTCGACGCGACCGCGCCGGGACGCCGCGGCGACGGCGAGACCGGCGGCGGGGCGGGCGCGTCCGGCGCGTCCGGGAAGGGCGACGAGGGCGGCCAGGGCCGCGACCTCGACGAGGACGCCATCTGGGCGCAGATCGTCGCGGGGTTCGACACGGCGCCCGAAGGCGACGAGGTCCCGTGGCCCGACCAGGAGAACATCGACGAGCGGCCGGGGCCGCCGCGCGAGGGCGACGACCGCACCGGCCGGCTGCCGCGGGCCCGGGTGATCCGGCCCGCCGACGAGGCCCCCGAGTTCCCGCCGGACGACGATGACGAGGGCCACTACATCCCGCCGCCTCCGCCGCCGCTGCCGAGCGCGGACCCGCTCACCAAGGGCGCGTGGATCGCGCTGATCGGCGGCCCGGTCTACCTGCTCGTCACGGTGATCCTCGACTGGGAGGTGCCCGGCTGGGCCGCGTTCCTCGCGGTCGCCGCGTTCATCGGCGGGTTCGTGACGCTCGTCCTGCGGATGGGCGACGAGCCCCGCGACCCCGACGACGGCGCCGTCGTCTAGACGCCGGCCGGCTCGGGCAGCCGGAGGTCGGCGCGCAGCGGCCGGTGGTCGGTGGCGCGGACGTGGTCGCCGGGCTCGTCCGGCGGCACCCCGCACCCGGCCACCTCGACGCCGGGGTCGGCGAACACCCCGTCGATGCGGCGGCGCGGGTCGCGCGCGGAGAAGGTGAGCTCCTCCCCCTCCGGCGCGGTCGCGTGGCCGTCCTGGAAGTGCTCGGTGAGCAGCGTCCAGGACGGGCCGCCCGGCTCCTCGTTGATGTCACCCGCGAGCACGACCGGCGCGCCGTACCGGGCGCGGGCCCGGTCGAGATGCGCCAGCACCTCGCCGACGTGCCGCAGCCGCGGCCCGTCCGCGAGGTCGAGGTGGGTGCTCGCCGCGATCAGCCGCGCCGGCCCGGCCTCCAGCACCGCGACCGCGAGCGCCCGCCGGTGCAGGCCCTCGTCCGGCGTCAGCAGGTGGAACTCGCGGTGGACGCGGCGGACGCGCGGCGCCGCGAGGACGGCGAGGCCGCACGCCCGGCGGCCCGCCGCCACGTCCATCCCGCACGCCCGCGCCAGCCGGCGCCGCTGCGCCCGCCAGCCCCAGAACCGCGGCACCTCCTGCAGGCACAGCACGTCCGGGCCGTTCGCGCGGACGACCCGCGCCACGGCCTCCGGGTCGTCGCGCAGCGACCGGATGTTGTAGCTGAGCACCCGCACCGGCGTCGCCACGGCGGGCGTCCTAGACCGCCGCGTCCTGGAGGGGCCGGACGCGGGCGAGGTCGGCGGCGCCGACGATCCCGGCGGCCGAGCCGAGCTCGGCGATCCGGATGTCGGGCAGCGGGCGGTGCCCGCGGCCGGTCAGCGCCTCCTCGAACGCGACGCGGATCGGGTCGAGCAGCAGGTCGCCGGCGTCGGACAGGCCGCCGCCGATGATGAACGCGCCCGGGTCCAGGATCGCGGACAGGTCGGCGAGGCCCTGCCCCGCCCAGTGCGCGATCGTGCGGAAGCACTCCAGCGCGGCCTTGTCGCCCTCCCGGGCCGCCTGCGACACCTCGGGGCCGCTGATGCCCTCCGGCCGCCCGCCGCCGAGCTCCAGCAGCCGGCCCGCCATCGCCGGCGCGACCCGCGCCAGGTCGCGGGCCTCGTGCACGAGCGCGTTGCCGCTGGCGTACTGCTCCCAGCAGCCGCGGTTGCCGCAGCCGCAGCGGCGCCCGTCCGGGACGACCCGGAAGTGCCCCATCTCCGCGCCGATGCCGAACCGGCCCCGGTACAGCTCGCCGTTGATGATGATGCCGCCGCCGATGCCGGTGCCGAGCGCCACCAGCACCAGGAAGTTCTCGCCGCGTCCCGCGCCGAACTTCGCCTCGCCCCAGGCGGTGGCGTTGCCGTCGTTCTCCACCACGACCGGCAGCCCGACGAGGTGCTCGACCTTCTCCCGGATCGGCTCCTCGCGCCAGGCGAGGTTCGGCGCGAACAGCACGTGGGAGCGGGTCTCGTCGACGAACCCGGCGGCGCCGAGGCCGACCGCCGACACCTCCGCGTACTTGCCCTTCAGCAGGTCGACGACCTCGGCGATGGTCTCGGCGGTCTCCTTGGGGTTGGTCGAGGGAGTCGGCCGCCGGACCTTCTCCAGGATCGTTCCCCGGTCGTCGACGACACCGGCGGCGACCTTCGTGCCGCCCACGTCCACGCCGATGGTCAGGGCCATGTACGCTTCCTCCTCCTCGGGCGCCCCTGGCTGGAGCCCGTCCGCACCACTAGCCGATGTCGATGGGGTCGCCGCCGGTGGCGGCCGCCCACGGGTCGCCCGGCTCCTCGCGCGGCTTGCTCGCGCTCGGCTTCTCCGCGCTCGGCTTCTCCGCGCTCGGCTTCTCCGTGCGCGGCGGCTCCTCGCGCGGGGCCTCGTCGCGGGGCGACCGTCCCGACCGATCGGACCTACCCGCCCCGGGGCCCGCCGACGCATCGCGCGGCCGCGGAGGCCGGTTCCGGTTCGTCTCCGGGCGGGTGCGGTCGAAGCCCTGCACCACGTCCAGCGCGGCGGCCAGCAGCGACTGCCCGGCCTCCCGGACGTGCCGGCCCACGTCGTGCCCCGACTCGCGGGACACCGCGATGGCCCGGCAGACCGGGCAGTGGCAGCACTCGGGGGCGCCGGTGGCGTAGCGCGGCGGCTCGGCGGTCGCGGTCGCCCACACGTCGCCGTCCCCGCCGTCGCGGGCCCGGCCGCGCGGCCGGTCGCCGCGCGGGGACTCCTCTCGGTCGTCGAGGTCGTCGCGGGAGCCGCCGCCGACCACGCGCTTGAGCACCGCGTCGAAGAGCTTGCCCGCCTCGTTGATCAGGTCACCCGGCTGGTCGGTCATGACTCCATCATCCATCCGTCATCGGCGTGAAACGGTACCGCCTCCCGGGCGTCCTCAGCGCTCGACGCGGCGCTGGAGGCCCTTGAGCGCGGAGTCGATGATCCGCTTCTCGCCCTTGCGCTTCACCATGCCGATCATCGGGACGCGGACGTCCACCGCCAGCTCGTAGGTGACCTCGGTGGCGCCGCCCGCCTCGGCGAGCGCGTAGGTGCCGTGCAGGCCGGTGACGACCGTGCCCTTCTCGACCAGCTCCCAGCTCACCCGGTCGTCGCCGTCCCAGGTGTAGGCGAGGCCGACGGTGTCGCTGAACGGGCCGCCGTCGAAGGTCAGCCGGCCGCGCAGCGCCCGGCCGTCCGGGCCCGTCTCCTGGACGGTGAACTCGCGGATCCCGCTCGCCCACTCCGGATAGGCCTCCAGGTCGGCGATCACCGCCATGATGTCGGCCTTCGCGGCCTTGATCGTGATGGAAGAACTCGTGCGGTCCGCCATCTGCGTTTCCCTCCGGCTCGCCGTGAACCCGCGCCCGCGCACTCTTTGCCCGGGCCGCTGTCCTACAGCACGGTATCCGTCACACCGTCAGGACGTACGGGACCCCGCGCGCGCGGAAGTGGCCCACGTTCACGCATTCGGTGCGGCCGATGCGGATGCGGGCGGCGAGCGGCTGATGGACGTGCCCGAACAGCACGTATTTCGGCTGCGTGCGGTGGATCGCGTCGAGGATCGCCTCGCTGCCCCGCTCGAACCGGCGGGCGACGGTGTCGTAGAGCAGGTCGGGGACGGCGGGCGGGATGTGGCAGCACAGCACGTCCACCTCCCCGACCGCCTCGACCTTCGCCGCGTACGCGTCGTCGTCGAGCTCGTAGGGGGTGCGGTACTCGGTGCGGAGCCCGCCGCCGACGAACCCGAACCGCAGCCCGCCGATCTCGGTGGTCTCGCCGTCCAGGACGCGGTGCCCCTCGCGCAGGTGCGGCGCCCACATGCGCGGGACGTCGACGTTGCCGTAGGTGAGGTAGGCGGGGGTCGGCATCGCGGCGAAAAGCTCGGCGTACTGGCGGTCGACGGCCCGCTCGATGTGCGGCCACGCGTCCCCCTCCAGGGAGGCCCACAGGCCGCGGGAGAACTCGCGGGCCTCGTCGAAGCGCTTCTCGGTGCGCAGCGCGATGAACCGGTCGGCGTTCTCCTGCCCGAACAGGTCGGCGAAGATGCCCTGCCCGTGGTCGGAGTAGTCGACGAACAGGATCAGGTCGCCGAGGCAGATGAGCGCGTCCGCGCCGTCGCCCGCGCTCTTCAGCGCGTCCGCGCGGCCATGGACGTCGCTCACCACGTGGATCCTCATGAACCGACTCTAATAGGGGACCACTCCCCCGAAAACGGGCGCCCCTCCGGGGTGTCAGCCCGCGGCGGCCGACACCAGCGAGCGCCACTCCCCCACCAGCGCCGGGTCGACCGGGGCGTCCCAGGAGCCGTCCGGGCGGACGGCGGTGCCGACGTGGAACGCGGTGACGCCCGCGGCGGCGAGCACGGCGACGTGCTTGCGGCGCAGCCCGCCCCCGGCCATGATCAGCGCGGCGGAGCGAGGGTCCTCGGCGGCGCGCCGGACCAGCACGTCGACGCCGGCGTCCACGCCGCGCGCCGAGCCCGCCGTGAGCACCGCGTCCAGGCCGCCGTCGAGCGCCCGGACCGCCTCCCACGCCTGGACGGGGTCGGCGGCGTGGTCGACCGCCCGGTGGAACGTCCACGGCAGCGGCGCGCAGGCCGACGCGAGCTTGCCGGTCGCGCCGGCGTCGACGTGGCCGGAGGAGTCGAGGAAGCCGAGCACGAACCCGTCGGCGCCGGCGGCGGTGAGGTCGGCGGCGGCGCGGACGAGCCGGTCCAGCTCCGCGCCGGTGGTGCGGAACCCGGCGTTGGCCCGCAGCATGACCCGCAGCGGCAGCGCCGTCGCGGCGCGCACGGCCGCGACCATGTCCGGGTCCGGGGTGAGGCCGTCGGCGCCCATGTCGGCCACGACCTCGATCCGGTCGGCGCCGCCGTCCTGCGCGGCGCGCGCGTCCGCGGCGGTCAGCGCGATCACTTCGAGCAGGGCCATGGCTTCCCCCGACCACTTCCGTATACGACCAGGTCAAGGGTAGGGGACGGACGGGCGGTCGCCCGGCTGCGGCGAGCGGTCTTTGCCGTGCCGTTAACCGTCGATCCGGAGGCCGCGGCGGGGCGGGACGCTCACTTCCCGACGGTTTTCCTACTCGTGGGTATCATTCACCTTCGGAGGGACCGGCAGGTTCCCCCGCCGTCCCCGAAGACCGATCACAGGAGTGGGCCGTGCGCGAGTTCAGCGTCCCCCCGATGGTGGAGGTCCCCGACTCCGCCAATCTGACCGACGCGCCCTTCACCCGGGCCGCCGAGGAGCCCGGCGCCATCGTGCTGCGCCGCCGCGCCGGCGCCGCCTGGAGCGCCGTCACCGCGGCGGAGTTCGCGGCCGAGGCCGCTGCGGTGGCCAAGGGCCTGGTGGCCGCCGGCATCGAACCGGGCGACCGGGTCGGGCTGCTGTCGCGCACCCGCTACGAGTGGACGCTGCTGGACTACGCGATCTGGACGGCCGGCGCGGTCGCCGTCCCGATCTACGAGACGTCCTCCGCCGAGCAGATCGAGTGGATCGCCGGCGACTCCGGCGCCAAGGCGCTGTTCGCCGAGACCGACGCGCACCTGGCGCTGGTCGGCGAGGTCCGGGACCGGCTCCCGGGCCTCGCGCACGTCTGGGGCATCGACGCGGGCGCCGTCGCCGAGGTCACCGCGCTCGGCAAGGACGTGGCGGACGCGGCGATCGACGAGCGCCGCCGGTCCCGCGGCGCCGCCGACGTGGCGACGCTCGTCTACACCTCCGGCACGACCGGCCGGCCCAAAGGCTGTGAGATCACTCACGGGAACCTCGTCGCGACGGCCCGCAACGCCGTGCAGGGCGCGATCTCCGAGATCGCCGTCGAGGGCAGCTCCACGCTGCTGTTCCTGCCGCTGGCGCACGTGTTCGCCCGGCTGATCGAGGTCGCGTCCATCGAGGGCGGCATCGTCCTCGGCCACAGCGACGTCCCCAGCCTGCTGCCCGACCTCGCCTCGTTCCGGCCGACGTTCCTGCTCGCCGTCCCGCGGGTGTTCGAGAAGGTCTACAACGGCGCCGAGCAGAAGGCCGACGCCGACGGCAAGGGCAAGATCTTCCGGGCCGCCGCGGCGACCGCGATCGACTACAGCCGGGCGCTGGACACCGGCGGCCCCGGCCTCGGCCTCAAGGTCAAGCACAAGGTCTTCGACGTGCTGGTGTACGGGAAGCTGCGCGCGGCCGTCGGCGGCCGGGTGCAGTACGCGGTGTCCGGCGGCGCCGCGCTCGGCGAGCGCCTCGGGCACTTCTTCCGCGGCGTCGGCATCACGATCCTGGAGGGCTACGGCCTCACCGAGACGACCGCGCCCGCGACCGTGAACCGGCCCACCGCCATCCGGGTCGGCACCGTCGGCAAGCCCATCCCGGGCGTGGACATCCGCATCGCCGAGGACGGCGAGGTCCTGGTCCGCGGCGTCAACGTCCTGCACGGCTACTGGAACAACGAGGCCGCGACGAAGGAGGCCATCGAGGACGGCTGGTTCCACACCGGCGACCTCGGCGCCCTCGACGCGGACGGCTTCCTGAAGATCACCGGCCGGAAGAAGGAGATCCTCGTCACGGCGGCCGGCAAGAACGTCGCGCCCGCGCCCCTGGAGGACCGGCTGCGCGCCCACCCGCTGATCAGCCAGTGCCTGGTGGTCGGCGACGGCCGCAAGTTCATCAGCGCGCTGATCACGCTGGACGAGGAGGCGCTCGGCCCCTGGAAGGAGCGGCACGGCAAGCCCGCCGCGATGACCGTGGACGAGCTGCGCCGCGACCCCGACATCGTCGCCGAGATCGAGGGCGCCGTCGCCGACGCCAACAAGTCGGTCAGCCACGCCGAGGCGATCAAGAAGTACGTCATCCTCGGCGTCGACTTCACCGAGGAGGCCGGGCACATGACCCCGAGCCTGAAGGTGAAGCGCAACGTCGTGATGAAGGACTTCGCCGACGAGATCGAGTCCCTCTACACCGCCTGACCGCGAGCCCCGGCCCGGCGCCGGCGCGGCGCCGGCGCGGCGCCGGGTGTGCCGGGTCGGCGGCGGGTCAGCGCAGGGCGGCGACGGCGTCGGCGATGCGGGTGTCGCCGTTCAGCAGGTCGAGGGTGCGGTGCCGGGCGTCCGGCAGGGCGTCCAGCAGCGCGACGATCACCGCGGCGACGTCGTCGCGGGTCACCGCGCCGTGCCCGATCGGCGGCTCGGCGAGCGTCACCAGCCCGGTGCCCGGGTCGTCGGTGAGGCGGCCCGGGCGCAGGATCAGCCAGTCCAGGCCGCCGCGCGCCCTCAGGTCGTCCTCGGCCTCGCCCTTCGCCCGGATGTAGGCGGCCCAGACGTCGTCGCGGCCCGGCGCGGGCGGCTCGCCCGCGCCCATCGCGGACACCTGCACGAAGCCGCGCACCCCGGCGCGCTCCGCCGCGTCCGCCAGCAGCACCGACGCGGCCCGGTCGACGGTGTCCTTGCGGGCGGCGCCGCTGCCCGGCCCGGCGCCCGCGGCGAACACGACCGCGTCCGCGCCCGCCAGGTCGCCCGCCACCTCGCCGGCCGACGCCGCCTCCAGGTCCCGGACGACCGGCGTCGCGCCCGTCGCCCGCACGTCCGCCGCGTGGTCGGGGTTGCGGACGAGGCTCACCACGGTGTCCCCGCGGCCGGCCAGCAGGCTCGACAGCCGCAGCGCGATCTGCCCGTGCCCGCCCGCGATCACGATCTCCATGACGGCGATCCTACGCGCGGGCGGGCCCGTGGCCCGGGACCGGGGACCGGCGGACCGGCCTCGGCTCCCGGAGCGGGGGATCAGCCCCGGCGCCCGTTGATCGCGGTGACGGCCTTCTGCATGAGCTGGTCGGTCATCACGTTGATGAAGTCGCCGTGGTCGGTCACCGGGTCGTGGCCCTCCTCCGGGAAGGTGTCCAGCGCGAACGCCAGCGCCTTGGCGGGCAGGCTGTAGGCCAGCGTCATCCGCAGCTGCGGGACGGCCTTGCGGCCCTGCGGGCACTGCCCCGTCCGCGGGTCCGGGAAGACCATGTGGTCGCGGTGGTTCGCGCTGTCGGTGTTCTGCCCGTCCCAGCAGCTCGGGAAGTTCAGCACGCGCTCCACCATGCTGCCCTTCGGGCACAGCGGGTACTTGTCGGCGAACGCCCGGTTCTCGAACCCGCTGCACGTCCACTGGGCGTGCGCGTTGGCCGTGCCCTTCGACGACGCCTTGGCGTCGCCGGTGACGATCCGGGTGAACCGCGGGATCGCCGTCACCTTGCTGCGCGGGTTGCCGAGGAACTGCAGGCGCACCTTCGCCGGGGTGACGACGCTGCCGGTGTTGCCGTCCACCTGGCTCTGCGCCGCGCGGTCGGAGTCGTCCTGGCCGGCGCGCAGCCGCACGACCGGCCAGTAGTAGGTCGACTGGTCGCCGTTGGTGCAGGTCGTCCCGGCGGCGGCGAGCGTCTGGTCGGTCGAGAGCGCGCTCGTGTCGAGGTTGCCGACGTAGTCGTGGATGTGGTGCGCGCCGTTCTGGACGCCGGGCGCCACGATCACGTTGTCGGGGTTGCTGTGCTTCTGCCCCGCGTTCGTCCCGCAACTGGACGTGAACACGCCGGTGGAGGCGGCCCGCGTGCGCCGCGGCTGCCGGACGGGCTGCGCCTGGCGGATGTCGACGAACTGGTCGGCGGTCGGGCCCGGCTTCACCTGGCTCTGGCCGCCCTGGCCGCCGCCGTTCTGGCCGCCGTTCTGGCCGTCGCCGTTCTGGTTCTGGCCGTCGCCGTTCTGGCCGTCACCGTTCTGCTGGCCGTCGCCGCCCGGCTGGTTCGGGTCGGTCTGGCCGGGGTCCGGGGACCCGGAGTCCGGCGGGGTGGGGACCGCGGTCTGCGAGGGGTCGCCCATCCCCGGCATCTGGCCGTCGCCCATGCCGGGCATCTGGCCGTCGCCGTTCTGGCCGCCGTCCTGGCCGTCGCCCGGCTGGGCACCTCCGTTCTGCTGACCGCCGCCGTCCGCGGGCGGGCTCGTCTGCCCGCCCCGGTACTTCTGGACGTGCCCGGCCGGGTCGGCGGTGATGGTCGCGCGGCCCGGTAGCGCCCCGGCGCCCCCCGGCACGTCGTTGCACGCCGACGCGGCGAGCACGACGGCCGGAACGATCACGGCGAGGGCCTTCCTTTTTCTTCCCATGGAGTACTCCCTTTGAGCGGGGGGTGGGATACCCGTCAGTGCAGCGCGGACTTGGTGACCAGGCCGGTGCTCTCCAGCAGCTGCATATGGTGCAGGACGAATCGCATCCCGCGTTCCGCGTAGGCCCGGACGAGCGAGTTCTGGCTTTGCACGCGGGCCTTGGCGGCGAACGGCAGGACCTGGCCGTGGGCGGAGCGCATCCGGAACACGTAGTCGGTGTCGAACGACTTCCCGTCGAGGCCGGCGAGCTCGCGGAGATAGCTCCGCTGCGTGCCGTTCGGAATGGCCGGCAGGGACACGCCGAGCTGCTGCGCGGTGGCCCTGGTGTCGGCGTCCAGCTGCATGTGCTCCTGGTTGATGATCTTGCCGATCTCGCGCACCCGGGGGCTGGCGCCGCGCTGCACGGCCATCTGGCTGGCCGGCATCTCCCAGAGCCCGGCCTGCCGGACCTTGACCAGCAGGAGCCGGTCCTGGGCGCTCAGCGGCCCCCATTTCGACGGGATCGTGGCCCCCTTGTCGATGCCGTTCGCCGGGGCGACCCGCGGATTGAGGAGGACCGCGACCGCGGCGGCGACGACGGCCAGGACGGCCAGCAGGAGCAGGCCGCGGCCCCGCCGGAGCCCGAACCGCGGGAGCCGGCGCAGTTCCGCGACACCGTACGAATTCCTCACCGAAATCCCTTCCTCCTCTCGGGAACGCACCGAAGAACGGAGCCGGCGCTGTTTCGCCGGGTCATACGCACCACGCCCGGGCGGAGGTTCACCGGCGGGCGCGCTTTTTCATTTCTCCGACCCGTCCGTAATGGCCGGACGGGCCGCCTCCAGCAGCGCCGTCAGCAGCGCCGTCAGGAGCGCCGCACAGGGCCGCCCGGGACTCCGCCGACGACCCGCAGCGCCAATGCCGGGCACATCGCGACCGCTTTCTGAACGTCCCGCTCCATCCACGACGGAATGTCGCTTCCGAGCACCACCGGAAAGCCGTACCGGTCGAGCTGGATCAGTTCCGGGACGAGATAGGCGCACAGCCCGTGGCCGTCGCAGCGGCTCCAGTCGATCGCCACCCGCCCCTCCCGCCCGGTCGGGACCGGCAGCGGCAGCACCCCGAACGTCGGCAGCCCGCAGGTGCCGCCGTAGCGGTGCGCGTCGATGTCGGCCGTGAACGCCTCGACCGCCGACAGCACGAACCGCGCGGTCCCGTCGGGGTGGGTGCAGGCGCCGCGGCCGCGCCCGATCGCCGCGGCGCGGCGCACGTCCTCGACCGTCCCGCCGCCCTCCATGAGCGCGTTGAGGGCGCGGACGACGTCGGGCAGCCCGAGCCGGCACGGGCCGCACTGCCCGGCCGACTGCGCGGCGAGGTACGACGCGATCCGGGTGACCTCGCCGAGCGGGCAGGTGCCCTGGGCGAGCGGCAGGATGATGCCGGCGCCGACGGTCCCGCCGACGGCGCGCATCCCGGCCCGCGACAGCACGGCCCGCGCCGCCCCGGCCGGGTCGAGCCACGCCCCGTGGTAGCCGCCGACCAGGACGCCCGGGCCCGGCGGCACGTCGCAGTGCTTCAGGACGTCCCGCAGCGCCGTGCCGTACGGCGCCTCGACGACCGTGGTACCGCCGACGGTGAGCAGCGTGGTGCCCGGCTCGTCCTCGGTTCCGGCGGAGGCGTACAGGTCGGGGCCCAGCGAGACGAGCACCGCGAGCTGCGCGAACGTCTCGGTGTTGGACAGCAGCGTCGGGTACCCGTCGACGCCCGACTCGGCGGCGCGGACCTTCACGCCCGGCGGGATCGGCGTCTCCCCGTTGATGGCGCGGATCACCGCGCCGCTCTCCCCGGAGATGAACCGCTCGGTCAGCCGGACGACGCGGGCGGGCATCCGCCGCTCGCCGATCGCGGCGCGCACCGACCGGGCCGCCTCGTCGCTCTCCACGGCGAGGACGATCCGCTGGGTGCCGAGCGCGGTGGCGACGATCTGCGCGCCGTCCAGCACCAGGTGCGGGGCGCGGCCGAGCAGCACCTTGTCCTTGGCGCTGCCGGGCTCGCCCTCGGCGCCGTTGACGACCACGACGACGTCCTCGCTGGACCCGCGGTCGCTGCCCTTCTCGCCGGGCAGCAGCAGCGTCTGGTCGGCGGTCGGGTGGTTGACCCTTGACGCGACGGCGGTGAGCTTGCGGGCGAACGGGAACCCGGCGCCGCCGCGTCCGCGCATGTCGACCTGCTCGGCCATCCGGACGAGGTCCTCCAGCGACGGGACGCGCAGCCGGCCGTGCACCGCGAGGTGCCGGTCGAGGTCGAGCCGGTCGAAGCGGTCGAAGCCGAGGGTGAGCCGGGGCCCGCCGATGTTGGAGACCGTGTGGACGGCGCTCACCGGATCACCTCGGTGTCCCAGCCGCCGCCCTCGCCCGGCAGGGGCGCGCCGCGCGGGTCGGTGACGGTGGAGCGGGAGTCGCGCCCGCCGAGCGTCCCGCCGACCCGCGAGCCGTCCACGCCGCGCGGGTCGTCATAGCCGCGCGGGTCGTCGTCGTAGCCGAGCGGATCGTCATAGCCCCGCGGATCGTCATAGCCGGGCCTGTCGTCATAGCCGGGCCGGTCGTCGTAGCCGGGGCGGTCGTAGGCGGCGCGGTCGTCGTAGCCGCGCGGGCCGACGGGGCGCGGGTCGCGCTCGGGGAACCGGCCGCGGGCGCGGCGCGCCGCCGCGGACGCCGCCGCGCGCTCGCCGGTGCCGAGGGCGTCGCCCGCCCGCCCGACCTCGCCCGGCTTGATCACGACGATCAGCCGGGTCGCCAGCGCGATGATGACGCCGACGACGCTCATCACGTAGCTGAGCACCACCCAGTTCGCCGCGAGCCGCCCGGCGGTCAGGCCGTGCAGGATCGCGATCGGCCAGGAGATGTACGCGACGGCGTGCATCGACCGCCACACCCACGGGCGGGCGCGGGCCACGAACCGGGTCCGCAGGATCCCGGTGATCACGATCAGCACCATCAGCTCGAACGCGACGGTGCCGAGGCCGACCGCGTCCGGCGTCGGCACCACGATCTGCGCGGGCGTCGCGAGGCCGCCCAGCACCTTCACCGCGATGTGCGCGACGACCATCACCGACGCGACGACCGCGCACGCGCGGTGCGCGCCCTGCGCGAGCACCCGGTGCCGGATCTTCAGGATCAGCCGCTCGGTGGCCAGCAGCCCGGTCATCACCGCGCCGGTCAGCGCGAGCAGCGTGAAGACGCCCGCGTAGAAGGAGAGGAAGTACTGCGCCTGCGCCGCGGCGACGGCGCCCGGCGGGGTCGCGGCGCCGGCGAGCACCAGCACCGCGCCGACGAGCACGGCTCGCAGCGCCCACGCGGGCACCGCGGGATCGTCACTGTTGCGTGTTCGCACCGCTCGGACTCCTGTTCTGGGTAGCGGACGGCGACGGGTCGCCGGCCGATCCTGCGCCGCCGCCCGGCTCGTCGCCGGGCGCCGGAGGTGACGGCGGGGCGTCCGCCGCGGGGACCGCGCCGAGGTTGGCGATCAGGCCCCCGGGCAGCACCTGGAGCAGCCCGCGCTCGGCGTATCCGAGCAGCGGCTTCGCGCGCTCGCTGAACGTCCAGCCGCCGATGACGGCGCCGTCCAGCGGGACGGGCGCGGCACCGCGGCGCAGGTCGAAGCGGACCTCGGCACGGGCGGCCGGGGCGCCGCCGCAGGCTCCGGCGGTGCCGGTGCGGCCGAGCGGGTCGCCCCGCCCGACGACGCTGCCGTCGCGCAGCTGCGCCGCCGCCCGCACCCGGTCGTAGACGGTGGCGACGCCGCTGGCGTGCACGACCATGAGCAGCGCGGGCCCGGAGCCGTCTCCGCAGAACCGGTAGAGCCAGCCCGCGCCGGACGCGAGGACGCGCCCGTCGCCGCCCGTGAACGCCAGGGCGGACAGCGGGCGCTGCGCGGACGCGGGGTCGGCGGTCAGCATCGTCCAGGACGTGCCGGTCTTCCACGGCAGCATCAGACCGTCGCCGGTGCCGGTGCCGTTGACCGCGGCGGCGGCCTGCTCGGCGGACAGCGCGCCGTAGCGGCGCAGCGCGCGGGACTCCGCCGCGGACATCACGGTCGCGGGCATCGCGCCGAGCAGGGTGCCGAACGCGGTGCCGCCGGACAGCCCGACCCGCCACTCCCGGCCCGTCCAGCGGGCCGCGAAGAACGCGATCTCAGGGTCGGCGGCGCTGCTCGCCGGGACCGGGATGGCGGTGGTGCCGAACACCCACGTCCCGTCGGCGCTGGTCCGGGTGGCCGCGACGATCGGCGCCCGCGCCGGCGCGGCGCCGTAGGCCTGCTTGGCCGCGGCGCCCCGCTCGGCGAGGGTCAGCTTGCGGACCTGCGCGGCCAGCGCCTGCGCGTCCGGACGCGCCGGGGCGGCCGGCGCCGCCGGCGTCCCCGGCTGCTGCCGGTGGGGCTGCGGCGCGCCGGGCGAGGCGGTGCCGTGCCCCTTCGGGTGACGCGCGCCCTTGCCCGCGGCGACCGACTCGGTCGTGCCGATCGGCCGGCCTTCCAGCAGCGTCCGCTCGGCTATGCCCAGCAGGGAGAGGCCGACGACGGCGGACAGGATGACCGCGCCGACGCCGATCCGGTCGGTGGGCAGGCGCGGCCCGCGGGGCCGCGCCTTCGGCCCGGGCCTGGGCCGGGTCGGCGGGCGCCGCCCGGAGCCGCGTCCGGACCCCTGGGCGGGGTCGCGGCGCCGCGCCGCGGCGGGCGGCTCGGCCTGGTACGCCGCCTGAGCCTGGTACGCCGCCTGTGCCTGGTACGCCGCCTGTGCCTGGTACGCCGAGCGGCGCGGCGGCTGCCGCCGCGTGCGGCCCTTCTCGCGCCGCCGGACGTCGCGGCGCGTGGGTTCGCGCCGGCGCCGCCGGCCCCGCTCGTCCCAGCCGGGCTGCTCCGACCACCACGACCCCTCGGGCCATTGCGGTTCGTCCGGCCGGCGGCCGGGTGAGGGCCGGGCCCCCGTCGAGGAACGCTGGGGTGCCCGCGCCCACGGTGAAGCATGCGTGTTGATCCGGGACGCATGCCCGTCGTCACGTCGCGCCATGCCCTCTCCTGTGGAGGAGGCGGAGCGCAGGCGAGCGCCGGGGTCGGCTCGGTGCCGTCCGGGCGCGCGGCCCGTCGGCGGTCCTGCTGAGACATCGGGAACGCGGTCTGCGGGAGCCCGCTCGCTCCCACCGCGTTTCCGTACGGGATTCCTAATGGATCCCGCCGATCACCACCGGAGCATACGCCCCATTGGCCCCTCAGATGAGAGATGGTGACAAAAAACGGTTCAAGCCGCGTGCGCGGCCGTTCCGCTCATCGTTGGAGTACGGGCACGGGGCGTCCCGCGTTCAGTGGTTCGGGAACCATTTCGCGGCCGGTCAGCGCAAGAACGCGGCGGCGAGCGGCGCGGCCGTCTTCGGGCCCGAGCCGCCGTCCTGGACGAACACCGAGAACGCCAGGTCGCCGCGGTATCCGATGAACCAGGCGTGCGAGGAGCCGTCGTCGGAGAACTCGGCGGTCCCCGTCTTGCCCGCCGTGCCGGACGGCAGGCCGGCGCCCGCGGCGGTCCCGCCGGTGACGACCGCCCGCATCATCGACCGCAGCGCGGCGGCCCCGGGGATCGGGTGCGGGTCCGGCGTGTCGCCGCCGCTCTCGCGGACCAGCTTCGCCGGCACCAGCCGCGGGGGCCGCCACGCCCCGTCCGCCACGGCCGCCGCGACGCTCGCCATCAGCAGTGGGGTCGCCTGGACGCGCCCCTGCCCGATCCCCGCCTCCGCCAGTTCCGCGCCGCTTTGCGGGTCGGGGAACCCGCCCTCCATCATCCGCACGCCGGGGTAGAACCTCGTCTCGAACCCGAACCTGCGGGCGCTCGCGGCGAGCTTGCCCGCGCCCAGTCCCTCGACCGCCAGGCGCGCGAACGTGGTGTTGCAGGACGCGGCGAACGCGCCGCTCAGCGTCGTGCGCCCCAGCTCGTGGCCCTCGTCGTTGCGGATCGTCCGCTGCGCGGTGACGACGGACGCGGGGCAGTCGGCGGGCGTGCCCGGCCCGGCCCCGTCCGCGACCAGCGCGCCCGCCGTGACCACCTTGAACGTCGAGCCGGGCGGGTAGAGGCCGGTGAACGCGCCGAGCCCGCCGAGGGCGTCCGCGACGGCCAGGACCTCGCCCGTGGACGGCCGCAGCGCGACGATCGACGCGGCCCGGGGCACGGAGCGGACGGCCTTCTCCGCCGCCGTCTGCAGGCGCCGGTCCAGGGTCGTGCGGATCTTCCGGCCGGGCTTGCCGCCCAGCACCTTCACCCGCTGCGGCGGGCCGTCGCCGTCGCGCATCTCGATGACCCACCTGGCCTCGTCGTAGCCCTCCGGCGTCATGGTGTCGACGAGTTCCGCCAGGTAGGGCGCGAGGAGCCCGGTGTCGGGCAGCGCCTTGCCGTCGCGGGCGACCAGCGTGACGGCGGGCAGCCGCACCTGGCCGAGCGACCACGTCCCCCGGCCCTTCAGCCCGGGATAGAGGGTCGCGGGCGTCCACAGCACCCGCCACCGGCCGTCGACGCGGCCGAGCCGCAGCACCGCGCGGAACGACCAGTCGCCGTGCCCGACGAGCGACCGGGTGACGGTGAAGTCGGCCTGCGCCGCGTCAGGGCCGGTCCGCACCACCGGACGCGGCTCAACGATGATCGAGGAGACCGTCAGCCCCCGCGACAGCGCCCGGTACTGCTGGACGAAGTCGCCGGGCGGGTCGGCGCACAGGTCGCGCATGTCGTCCAGCGCCCCGCGCCGCCAGGCGGCGAAGAAGTCCGCCGCGACCTTCTCCGGCGTCCCCGCGCCGCGCCCGCCGCGCAGCTGCCGGGCCGCGACCAGCCCGCCGGCCAGGGCCACCGCCACCAGCACGGCGAGCACGAAGACGCCGCCCCGCGACCGCATCCGCGCTCCCCTCCCCCGCCCCCCTGAATGGAGATCATCCCAGCGGCCACCGGAAATGGACATGGCGACGAACGACCGTTTTGAGGCCGGACCTGGCCGATGAATTAGTGATGAGTAATCCGCCCCTTAAGTCCGCTTTAACGGGGGTGCCGGCGGGCGGGGCGCGGCCTAGCGTCGGGGACGTCGATGACCGAGCTCGCACAGCGGCAGGAGGTTCCGCGATGGCCCAGCGCCGCATCGGGACCGTTCCCGGCCGCGTCCGGATGGCCCACCACTCCCGGGCGGCCGGTCACCGAACCGGGGCCGTGCCCCCGGGCCCCGTCCACGCGGCACCGATCCGGCCACGCCGGACGGCCCTTCGCGGCGCGCCCGTCTCCAGGTCCTCCCCCACCGGGCGCAGGGCCGGCCGGCGCAGGATCGCACCCACCTCGGCAGGGGCGTGCGCGTGGAAACGGTCTCCGGAGCCCGGGCACGGCCCCCCTCGATCCGCCGGTCCCGGGACGGGTCCCGCCTACGGCGCGGGGGCGGGGCCCGTCCCGGGACCGCGCGGCTAGCGCGTCCAGGGAAGGCGGACGGCCTCCAGCTCGGGGTCGTCCAGCAGCGCCTGGACGAGCGAGGTCGGACCGACGACCTTCGTGCCCCACAGGTCCCAGTCGCAGTACACGACCCAGGAGCGGTCCTCCGCCCACAGGTCGGACGGGCAGCTCGCCATCGCCGGATGGTCGTACAGCCCGGCCGCGTCGCCCAGCCGGCCCGCCAGGACCGTCTCGTCGTCCCAGTCCGCGGTGACGAGCGGGCAGTAGTACGCCAGGCAGCGGGTGGCGGCGCCGTCCAGGCTGTGCCGCAGCAGCACCCCGACCAGCCGGTGCCAGCTCTCCCGGTCCAGGCAGCCCTCCGCGGGCGGCCGGATGGCCGCCGACCAGCTGCCCGCCGGATGCCCCTGCCGCAGGCAGCGGTTGCCGGGCAGCTCCCCCTCCGGCACCGCCGGCTCGCCGAACCCGCGCGCCAGCTCCCGCCAGCGCAGCCGCCGCCAGCCCGCGCCCGGGTCGCCGCTGCGGCCGAGCTCGGTGCCGGTGACGATCGCGCCCTCCAGCAGGTCGCCCACGTCGCCCGGCGCCTCCCCGGCCGGGTCCGGCGGCTCGACCAGCCCTGCTCCGAGCACCGACTGGTGGACGTCGTCGTGCGTCGTGGTGACCAGGCCCTCCTCCCACGCGTACATCGCGTGCAGGAGCCACGCGGAGTCGGGATTGCGGGGCGGCTCGAAGCCCGAGTAGCAGTGGTCGGGATCCAGATCGTGCAGCCACCGCGCGGTCTCGCCGGGAACCCTGGCCCACGCGCCCTCGATGTCCGCGTTCTCCATACTGGGCATCCTGTCACCCGGCACGGGCCCGGCGATACGCGGCGGTCGTCTGCTTGTGGCCGCGCACCGGGTCAGGGCCCGTGACCGCGGCGCCACATCCGCCGGATCAGCCGTGCAGCAGGGCGTCCAGGCGGGCCGCCTGCACCTCCCAGCGCCACTCCCGCTCCACCCACGCGCGCCCCGCCCGGCCCATCGCCCGGGCGCGGTCCGGGTCGGCGAGGAGGCCGGCGACGGCGTCGGCGACGCGCGGCACCGACCGTCCGGGCACCACCGTGCCGGTCTCGCCGTCGAGGACGGCGTCGGGGGCGCCGCCGGAGTCGCCCGCGACGACCGGCAGGCCCGTCGCCGACGCCTCCAGGTAGACGATGCCGAGCCCCTCGACGTCCAGGCCGCGGCGGCGCGTCCGGCACGGCATCGCGAAGACGTCCCCGGCGTCGTAGTGGGCGGGCAGCTCCTCCCACGGCACGCTGCCGGTGAACACGACCGACCCGGCCACGCCCTCGGACGCCGCGAGCCGCTCCAGGTTCGCGCGGTACGGACCACCGCCGACGAGCAGGAGCGCCGCGTCCGGGACCTTCGCCAGCACCCGCGGCCACGCCCGGATCAGGGCGTCCTGCCCCTTGCGCGGGACGAGCCGCGACACGCACACCGCCACCGGACGGTCCGCCAGGCCGTGCCGCGCCCTGATCGCGTCGCCGCCCGCGCCGGCGCGGAACAGCGTCTCGTCCACGCCCGGCGCGAGCCGCGCCATCCGCGCTGCACCGGCCGGGGACAGCGCGCGCGCCATCCGAGACCGGGTGTACTCGCCGAGGTAGGTGAGGGCGTCCACGTCGTCGCCGATGCGGCGCAGCAGCGACCGCGCGACCGGCAGCGCCGCCCAGCCCGCCTCATGCCCGTGCGTGATCCCGACGATCCGCCCCGCCCCGCGCCGCCGCAGCGCGGGCGCCAGCAGGCCCAGCGGCGCCGCCGCGCCGAACACCACCGAGTCGCAGCGCTCCGCGCGCAGCAGCGCGGACGCGCGGCGCAGCACGCCCGGCTCCGGCAGCATCAGCGACCCGGGATGCCGGACGACGTCGAACGGCTGCACCGCGTCGAACGCCGCCGCGCCCTTCCACGCCGGCGCGTACACCACCACCGAGCCCGGCGGGCGCCGGACCGCGAGGCCGTGCACGAACGCCTGGATCCCGCCGGGACGGGGCGGGAAGTCGTTGGTCACCACCAGGGTCTTGGTCATCGTCGGCCAGGATACGGACCGCCGCCCGCCTCCGAGCAGGCGGAACGCCGTCCCGCCGGACACGGGCGGGCAAAGCGAAGGGGCCCGGCACCGTCGTCCGGTGCCGGGCCCCTCGAACGGGCTCCGCGATCAGTGGCTGATCTCGTGCGACTGCTTGCCGCCCTCGATCTCCGCGTGCTCGCCGTGCTCGTGCTCGTGCTCCTCGACGGGGATGTCGTCGAAGGTCCATGCCCGGTTCAGCCGCGACCGCAGGTGCCCGAGCGGGCCCTTCGCGGCCGGGATGCCGTTGGCGTCGCGCTGCGGCGCCTCCGGACGGCTGTTCTCCTTCGACAGGATGACCGCCTTCTGCTCCTCGCGCGCCGGCTCGTGCCGCTCGGAGAACTGGCCCTCCGGCGACATGAGGATGACGCCCGACTCGACGCCGTGCCCGACGACGTCCGCGTCCTTGCGCTGCAGCCCCAGGCAGATCCGCTTGGTGATGATGAACGCCAGGAACGGCCCGACGAAGATCGTCACCCGGAAGAACCAGGTCGTGGCGTACAGCGAGAGGTCGAACTTGTCGGCCAGGACGTCGTTCGCGCCGGCCAGCCACAGCAGCCCGTAGAAGGTGACCGCCGCGATACCGGTGGCGGTGCGGATCGGGGCGTTGCGCGGCCGGGTGTTGACGTGGTGGTGCCGCTTGTCGCCGGTCACCCACTGCTCCACGAACGGCCAGGCCATCGCGCCGCCGAAGACGATGCCGAGCGGGATCGTCGCCGGTATCAGCACGTTGAAGCTGACCGTGTGGCCCCAGGCGCTGACCTCCCAGTTCGGCATGATCCGCAGCGCGCCCTCCAGGACGCCCATGTACCAGTCCGGCTGGGAGCCCGCGGAGATCGCGCCCGGGTCGTACGGGCCGAACAGCCAGATCGGGTTGATCTGCGCGAACGCGCCGAGCAGCGCGATGACGCCGAAGGTGAACAGGAAGTAGGCGCCCGTCTTGGCCATGAACACCGGGTAGAACGGGTAGCCGTACACCTGCTGCTCGGTCTGGTTCTTCACCGGCATCGCGGTGTGCTTCTGCACCCACATGATCATCATGTGCGCGGTCACCAGACCGAGGATCAGGCCGGGGATCAGCAGGATGTGCAGCATGTACAGCCGCGGCACGATGTCCTGGCCGGGGAACTCCCCGCCGAACAGGAACATGTAGCCGTAGGTGCCGACCAGCGGGATCGCCTCGAGCACGCCCTGGGTGATGCGCAGGCCCGTGCCGGACAGCAGGTCGTCCGGCAGCGAGTACCCGAACAGGCCCTCCAGCATGCCGAGGACGAACATGCTGATGCCGATGAGGTAGTTCAGCTCGCGCGGCTTGCGGTAGGCGCCGGTGAAGAACACCCGCAGCATGTGCGCCAGGATCGACGCCATGAACAGGATCGCCGCCCAGTGGTGGATCTGCCGCATGAGCAGGCCACCGCGCACGTCGAAGCTGATGTGCAGCGTCGAGGCGTACGCCTCCGACATCTGCACGCCCTTCAGGTGCGTGTACGAGCCGTTGTAGATGACCTCGTTCATGCTGGGCTTGAACCAGAGCGTCAGGAACGTCCCGGTCAGCAGCAGGATGATGAACGAGTACAGGGCGATCTCGCCCAGCATGAACGACCAGTGGTCCGGAAAGACCTTCTTCATGTTCCGCTTGAAGAAGGTGGTGGAACCGAGCCGGTCGTCGATGAAGTTCAGCGGCCCCTCGACCGCCTTCGGAGCGGCCGCTCCGGCTGTCGCCTCGCTCATCCGCGCTCCCAGAAGCTCGGGCCGATCGGCTCGTGGTAGTCGCTCGTCGCGACGATGTAGCCGTCCTCGACCGCCAGCGGCAGCTGCGGAAGCGGACGGGCCGCCGGGCCGAACACGACCTTCGCGGCGTCGGTCGCGTCGAACGTCGACTGGTGGCACGGGCACAGGATGTGGTGCGTGGTCTGCTCGTACAGCGCGGCCGGGCAGCCGACGTGCGTGCAGACCTTCGAGTACGCCACGATCCCGTTGATGTGCCAGTTCTCGCGGCCCTTGGCCGGCTTGAACTCGTCCTCGGGGACGTTGATCAGGATGGTGACGGCCTTCGCGGTCTGCGTCAGCACCTGGTCCTCGGGGACGTCCTCCTCGATGCCCTCGGGCAGGACGGTGATCATCCCGCCGGGCGAGGAGAAGTCGCTGACCCGCAGCGGCTTGTCGGTGCCGTCCACGACGAGGCGGACGCCCTTCTTGCCCTGCGCCTGGGCCTTCTTGACCGCGTCGCCCCAGATGGTCGTGCGCAGCTTCTTCTCCGGCAGCGGGCCGAGGTCGCGCAGCAGCACCAGCGGCGCGAGGCCGAGCGGCGCCGCGGCCAGCAGCAGCGTGCGGCGCAGCAGCGGGCGCTTGGTCAGGCCGCTGTCGGACGCCCCCTCGAGGAAGTCCTTGGTGAAGGCCGCGCGGGTCTCCTCGTCGGCCTGCAGGCTGTGCCGCTCCTGGACGATCGGCTTGCTCGTCATGAGCCGGCGCACCCAGATGGTGACGCCCGCGGCCAGCGCCAGGAACGACAGCGCCATCAGGCCGCCGAGCCAGAAGTTGGACTCCCGGGCCCGGGTCACGCCGTGCATGCCGCCGTTGCGGCCGCTCCAGCCGATGTAGTACGCGATGAACGCCACGCTGGCGGCGAACGCCACCAGGAAGAACGTCGCGACGACGCGCTCGGCGCGCCTGGCCGACGCCTCGTCGAGTTCCTCGCCGACGCCCGCGGGCGCCGAGATGTCGTCCTGCGCGAGCAGGGTCCTGTCCCTCGCCGGAGACGGCGTGCCGATCACGCGCCCGCGCGCGCCGCCGCCCTCGCCGGGCTCCGTCGAGCCGGCGGTGTCCTTGTTCTCGTCGCTCATGACTTCTTCAGCTTCTTCGGCTTCTTCGCGGTGATCCACATCGCCGCCATCACCAGCAGGCCGAGCCCGACCAGCCAGCCGACGAGGCCCTCCGACACCGGGCCGATGCGGCCGAGGCCGTTACCGCCGGGGTTCGGCTGCTCGCGGGTCTGCACCAGGTAGGAGATGATCGCCTGCTTGTCCTGCGGGGTGAGCGTGGTGTCGTTGAACACCGGCATCGCCTGCGGGCCGGTCAGCATGGCCTCGTACATCTGGGTGGGCGTGACGTCGCTGTTGGACAGCGGCGGGGCGTACTTGCCGCCGGTCAGCGCGCCGCCCTGCCCGGTGAAGTTGTGGCACTGGGCGCAGTTGGTGCGGAACAGCTTGCCGCCGAGCGCCACGTCGCCCTTGGTCGGGTCGGTCGCCGACGCCGGCGGGACGGCCGGGCCGCCGCCGAGCGAGGAGATGTAGGCGCGCAGGTCGGCGAGGTTCTTCTCGGCCTGGGCCTTCTGCTGCTCGGCCGCCTTGCGCTTGGCCGGGTCCTCGTAGTCGGTCTTGATCTCGGTGTTGAAGGCGGGGATCGGCGTCTTGCGCGGGAACTGCGCACCAGGGCTCATCGCGGGCATGCGGCCCGTGCTGACCTGGAAGTCGACGCTCGCCGCCCCGACGCCGAGCAGGCTCGGTGCGATCGCTTTGCCCTTGGCGTCCTTGGTGCCCTCGGCGTTCAGGCCGTGGCAGCTGGCGCAGTTCTTGTCGAACAGCTGCTGGCCGTTCTTCAGGTCCTGCGCCGCCTGGGCCGTGCTCTCCGCCTCGGCGCGTCCAGTCTGCGGCGAGAAACCGGCGTAGATGACGCCGATCGCCGCCAGGGCCGCCAGCACGACGGCGTAGCCCGCCCAGGGGCGCCGTCGCCATGCGGTGATCCTTCTCACGGAAATCCCCGTTCGGGTCATGTCGTCTGGGTGGTCAGCGGGTCAGTGGTCGAGCAGGTAGACGACCGAGAACAGGCCGATCCACACCACGTCGACGAAGTGCCAGTAATAGGACACGACGATCGCGCTCGTCGCCTGCTCGTGCGTCCATCGCTTCGCGGCGAACGTCCGGCCGAGGACGAACAGGAACGCGACCAGGCCGCCGATGACGTGCAGCCCGTGGAAGCCGGTGGCCAGGTAGAACACCGAGCCGTAGGCCGACGAGGAGAACGTGAGGCCGTCCTTGGTGACCAGGCTGTAGTACTCGAACGCCTGGCCCGCCACGAAGTACAGGCCCATCAGGAAGGACAGGACGTACCACTCGCGCAGGCCCCAGCGGGCGACGTTCAGCAGGCCGCCGTCGCGGCCGACCTTGCCGGCCTCGGCCTTGAACACGCCCCATTGGCAGGTCACCGACGACAGCACCAGCACGGTCGTGTTGGCCGTCGACAGCGGCAGGTTCAGCGGTGCGCCCGGCCAGGCGTCGTGCCCGGACTGGCCGATCGTCACAGAGCGGATCGTGAAGAACATCGCGAACAGCGCCGCGAAGAACATCAGCTCGGACGACAGCCAAACGATCGTCCCCACGCTGACCAGATTGGGACGGTTCGCCCGTGCGTGAGGTGTTGTCTCTATCGCGGATGCTGTCACGGGCAGCATTATTGCGCCCCTATCCCGTGAGTGACGCATGACCCCCCTCCTAGAGTTCCCGGACGTGTCCGCCGGCCTCGGGAACGGTCCCGCGGGGTCCGGCGATCTTTGCCCGCACCTGGCCTTCCGGTGGCCGCGACGCGGGGAAACATGACCTGGATCTCGTGCGCGCGGGGACGAACCGGTAGCCTTCCGTGTCATGAGCACCACCGCCCCGGAGAGCCCGATGAAGGTTCTCGTCTACAGCGACGACGCGAACACCCGCGCACAGATCCGGATGGCGATCGGGCGACGCCCCGCCGCCGACCTCCCGCAGGTGGAGTTCGTCGAGCGCGCGACCCAGCCCGCCGTGGTGGCGCGACTCGACGAGGGCGGCATCGACGTCCTGGTCGTGGACGGCGAGGCGCAGCCCGCGGGCGGTCTCGGCGTCTGCCGGCAGGCCAAGGACGAGGTGTACGACTGCCCGCCGGTGCTGGCGATCATCGGGCGGCGCGACGACGGCTGGCTGGCGACCTGGTCGCGCGCCGACGCCGTGGTGAGCCTGCCGCTGGACCCGATGGCGCTGGCGAAGGAGCTCGCCGGCCTCATGCGCTGGCGTCTCGAGAACCGCCTTCCGGCCCTGTAACGACCGTTCCGCCGGGGAGGCTCTGGGCGCCGCCCCGGTCCGTCACCCCGGCCGGGACGAGCCCGGCGCGCTCCCCGGGCACCGCACCCCTGGGGGAGAGATGGACGCCCGCACGACCTGGCCCGCACTGCTCAACGCCCTGCTCGACGGCGAGTCGCTGACCAGCGAGGAGACCGCCTGGGCGATGAACACGATCATGGCCGGGGAGGCCACCGACGCGCAGATCGCCGGGTTCGCGGTCGCGATGCGCGCCAAGGGCGAGACGGTCGCCGAGGTGTCCGGCCTCGCCGACGGCATGATGGACAACGCCACCCCGGTGGACGTGCCGGGCCCCATCGCGGACCTGGTCGGCACCGGCGGCGACCGCGCCCACACGGTGAACATCTCCACGAT
This sequence comes from Actinomadura sp. NPDC048394, assembly GCF_040651755.1. Classification (NCBI taxonomy): domain Bacteria; kingdom Bacillati; phylum Actinomycetota; class Actinomycetes; order Streptosporangiales; family Thermomonosporaceae; genus Actinomadura; species Actinomadura sp. NPDC048394. Next base: position 75,151 of record NZ_JBEZJL010000018.1, read on the forward strand.
GGCGGCGGTGGTGGCGGCCGCGGCGGGCGTCCGGGTCGTCAAGCACGGCAACCGGGCCGCGTCGTCGTCGTGCGGCGCCGCGGACCTGCTGGAGCACCTCGGCGTCGCGATCGACCTGTCCCCGGAGGCGACGGCGGCGGTCGTCGCGGAGACCGGCATCACCTTCTGCTTCGCGCCGCGCTTCCACCCGGCGCTGCGGTACGCCTCGCGGACCCGCAGCGAACTGGGCACGCCGACGGTGTTCAACTTCCTCGGCCCGCTGACGAACCCGGCGCGGCCGGGCGCGCAGGCGGTCGGGGTGTTCCATCCGCGGATGGCGGGCGTGATCGCGGGCGTGTTCGCCGCGCGGGGCTGCTCGTCGCTGGTGTTCCGCGGCGACGACGGCCTGGACGAGCTGACCACCACGGGCACCTCGACGGTGTGGGTGGTGCGCGACGGGACGGCGACGCAGACGACGTTCGACCCGTCCGCGCTCGGCATCCCCCCGGCGCGTCCGGAGGACCTGCGCGGCGCCGACGCGTCGTTCAACGCCCGCGTGGCGCGGGAGACGTTCGCCGGGCGGGAGGGGGCCGTCCGCGACATGGTCCTGCTGAACGCCGCCGCGCTGATCACCGCCTACGAGGGCGCCCCGTCCGCCGACGAGCTCACCGCGACGCTGGCCGCCGCCCGCGACCGCGCCGCCGAGGCCGTCGACTCCGGCGCCGCCGCCACCCTCCTCGACCGCTGGATCGAGGTCTCCCAAGCCCACCGCTGAACCCCGGAGCCCCGGGGCTGATCACACCACGCTTCGGGCGCCGGTGGAGAGGCGCTGGGCGATGTAGATCGGGATGATCGACAGGACGATCAGGGCGGCGGCGAGGACGTTGACGACCGGGGCCTGGTTGGGCCGGAACAGGTTGTCGAAGATCCAGATGGGCAGGGTCTGGGAGCCGGGCCCGGCGGTGAACGTGGTCACGATGATCTCGTCGAAGGACAGCGCGAAGGACAGCAGCCCGCCGGCGAGCAGCGCCGAGCGCAGGTTCGGCAGCGTGACGTACCAGAACGTCTGGAAGGTGTCGGCGCCGAGGTCGGCGGACGCCTCCTCCAGGCTGGTGCCGGTGCGGCGCAGCCGGGCCAGCACGTTGTTGTAGATGGTGACGACGCAGAACGTCGCGTGCCCGACGATCACGGTGAACAGGCCGAGGCCGATGCCGAGCGGCTCCAGGACGACCTGGAAGGCGTTGCTGAGGGCGATGCCGGTGACGATGCCGGGCAGCGCGATCGGCAGCACCACGACCAGCGAGACGGTCTCGCGGCCGAAGAAGCGGTGCCGGGCGACGGCGAACGCGGCCATGGTGCCGAGGACCATCGCGGCGGCGGTGGCGCCGACGCCGGCCTTGACGCTCGTCCAGACGGCCTGGCGGGCGCCCGGGTTGTCGAGGGCGTGCGCCCACCAGCGTCCGGTGAGGTCGGTCGGGGGCCAGCCGAACGTCTTGTCGGCGTTCACGGAGTTGATCAGTACGACGAGCAGCGGCACGTAGACGACCGCGAGCCCGAGGATCATCACGATGCGCAGCACCGTCCGGGCGGCGGGCGAGAGGGTCATCACAGCTCCCTGAGGGCGCCGGTGCGGCGGGCCGCGGCGAGGTAGACCAGCATGACCACGACGGGGATCGTGGCGACGGCCGCGGCGAACGGCAGGTTGTTGGCGGCGCCGATGTTGTCGTAGACGACGTTGCCGAGCAGCTGGCTCCGGCCGCCGACGATCTTGACGGTGATGTAGTCGCCGAGCGACAGCGAGAACGTGAAGATCGACCCGGCGACCAGGGACGGGAACACCATCGGCAGCATGACCGAGCGGAACGTGCACCACGGCCGGGCGCCGAGGTCGCCGGAGGCGTCCAGCAGCGAGTCCGGCAGCCGCTCCAGGCCGGTGTAGACGGGCAGGATCATGTAGGGCAGCCACAGGTAGGCCAGCACGATGATCGTGGCGGTGAGGCCGTATCCGGGCCCGGACAGGCCGAAGGGCTTCAGCACCTCGTCGACCAGCCCGCCGTTCGACAGCATCACCCGCCACGCGTACGCCTTGACGAGGTAGGCCGCCCACAGCGGCGCGAGGATCGCGATGACGAGGTACGGCCGGTACCGGGGCCTCGCGACCTTCGCCATGTACAGCGCCATGGGGAACCCGATGGCGGTGTCGATGACGGTGACGGCCGCCGCGACGCCGAGGCTGCGCAGCGCGATCGTCCGGTAGACGGGCTCGTTCCACAGGTCCTGGAAGTTGGCGAGGGTGAACTGCCGGACGACCGCGCCGGTGAAGGTGTCGGTCGACCAGAACGCGGTGACGAAGATCGCGGCGAGCGCGCCGAGGTAGGCGACCACCAGCCAGGCCAGCGGCGCCGACAGCAGCAGCGACAGCCGCAGCGCCGGCCGGCGGTGCAGCAGCGCCGCCGCCCGGCGCCGGGGACCCGGCGCCGGGCGGGCGGACGCCCCGCCGGCGGTGGACGCCGCCGGGGACGCGGTCATCCCTTGATCGCCGTCCATGCCTGCGTCCACTTGGAGTAGTCGACGCACTTGACGTCCTTGCGGCCGTCCAGGCACTGGGCGATCGGCGTCGTCCAGAAGTGCACCTTGGAGAAGTAGGTCTCGTCGGTGGCGTGGAAGGTGTCGCAGAACTTCTTGTCCGAGGTCTCCTGGCACGCCTTGGCGTTCGCGGGCGCCTCACCGAACCACTCGGCGACCTGCGCGTTCGCCTTCGGGGACACGATGTAGTTCATCCACTGGTAGGCGCAGTTCGGGTGCTTGGCCTTCGCCGCGACCATCCAGGTGTCCGACCAGCCGGTCGAGCCCTCCTTCGGCACGATCGCCTTCACCGGCGCCTTCGCGGCCTCCACGTAGTTCGTGATGACCTGCCAGGTCGTGCCGAGGACCGTGTCGCCGCTCTTGAACGACTGGACCGCCTTGGTGTAGTCGGACCAGTACTCGCCGATGATGCCCCGCTGCTGCTTCAGCAGCGCGACGGACGCCTCGAACTGCTTCTGGTCGAGCGCGTACGGGTCCTTGATGCCGAGCTCGGGGCGGGCCGACATCAGGTAGAGCGCCGCGTCGGCGATGTAGATCGGCGAGTCGTAGGCGGTGACCTTCCCCTTGTACGGGGAGTTGGCGTCGAACACGGCGCCCCACGAGTCGGGCGCCTGCTTCACCTTGTCGGTGCGCCACATCAGCAGGTTGGCGCCGCGGCCGTGCGGGATGCCGTAGGGCACGCCGTTCACCGAGTTCCACGGCTTGTTCTTCAGGCCGGCGAAGATGTCGGCGTAGTTCGGGACGAGCGCGGTGTTGACGGGCGCGACGCTGCCGGAGGCGATGAGCCGCAGCGACGCGTCGCCGGACGCCGACACCGTGTCGTACTGGCCGGTCTTCATCAGCGCGACCATCTCGTCCGACGTCCCGGCGATCTTGGTGTTGACCTTGCAGCCGGTCTGCTGCTCGAACGGGTGGACCCAGTCGACCGTCTTCTCGTTGGAGCCGTCCTCGGCGTACCCGGCCCAGGCGACCAGGTTGACCTGGCCCTCGCCCTTGCCGAGCGACTTCTGCATCGGGACCTTCGGCACCGTGAAGCCGCCCTGCCCGGCTCCGGTCGCCTTGTCTCCCGAGTCGCCGCCGCAGCCGGCGGCGGCCAGTCCGATCGCCAGCGCCGCCGCGGCGGCGAGCGCCATGCGCGTGGACCACATGAGGAACTCCTCTTTAGTTGGGGGTTTTCGCGGAGGTTTGTGTGCTCGGTGCGGCGGCGACCCGGAACTCGTGCGCCGCGTCCCAGCCGACCCGGACGCGGGCGCCGCGATGGCGGGTCGCCTCGGCCGGGGACGCGGCGAGGTTCTGGCGGAGCGCGACGACCCGGTCCCCCGACTCCAGGTCCACCACGTACCTCGTGACGGCGCCCGCGTAGACGACCTCGGCGACGGTGCCCTCGGCGTGCCGGTCCCCCGACGGCCCGCCCGCCTCGCCGCCCGCATCGCCGCCCGGCCCGGTGCCGTCGCCGTCGCCGTCGGCGCCGAGGATCCGCACCTGGAGCTTCTCCGGCCGGACGCAGACCTCCCCGATCTGGTTGGTCGTGCCGACGAAGCCGGCCACGAACTCGGTCGCCGGATGCTCGTACACCTCGGCGGGCGTGCCGACCTGCTGGACGCGGCCGCCGTCCAGGACCGCGATGCGGTCGCTGAGGGTCAGCGCCTCCTCCTGGTCGTGCGTGACGAACACGAACGTGATCCCGGCGCGCCGCTGGATCGTCTTCAGCTCGACCTGCATCTCCTCGCGCAGCTTCAGGTCGAGGGCGCCGAGCGGCTCGTCCAGCAGCAGCACCTTCGGCTCGTTGACCAGCGCGCGCGCGAGCGCGACCCGCTGCCGCTGCCCGCCCGACAGCTCACCGGGACGGCGCGCCTCGAACCCGTCGAGCCGGACGCTGCGCAGCGCCTCCAGCGCCCGCTCGCGGCGCTTCGCCTTCGGCACCCGCCGCACCTTCAGCCCGTACTCGACGTTGCGGAGCACGTCCAGGTGCGGGAACAGCGCGTAGTCCTGGAAGACGGTGTTGACGTCGCGGTCGAACGGGGCGAGGCCCGTGACGTCGCGGCCGACCAGCTCGACCGTCCCGGACGTCGGGCGCTCGAAGCCCGCGATGAGCCGCAGCACCGTGGTCTTGCCGGACCCGGACGGACCGAGCATCGAGAAGAACTCGCCGTCCCCGATGTCGAGGTCGACGCCCGCCACCGCCTCGACGGCGCCGAAGGTCTTGCGCAGATCGCGGATCCTCACCGCTGAAGCCGGCATGACCGAAAACATATGGAGTCATAGGTTTTAGTTCAAGTGACGATCCGGTATCACTGAGTCAGCGCGGGGAGAGGGGGCCCATGGACGGTGCGGACGGCGCGCGCCTCGTCGTGTTCGCCCCGGTCGACAACACCGCGCGGGTCGCCGCCGTCGTGCGGCGGATCGGCGACGCCATCGCGCTCGGCCTCCTCGACGACGGGGAGCAGCTGCCCAGCGAGACCGAGCTCGCCGGACATCTCGGTATTTCGACCGTCACTCTACGCGAAGCGCTCATGGCCTTGCGTCAGCAGGGTCTCATCGAGACCCGGCGCGGCCGGGGCGGCGGCAGCTTCGTCCGCGCCCCCGCCCGCCCGTTCGACCTCGACGAGCGGCTCCGCCCGCTGTCCGCCGAGGAACTGCGCGACCTCGGCGACCACTACGCCGCCATCGCCGGCGCCGCCGCCCGGCTCGCCGCCCGCCGCTCGCTGCCCGGCGACGTCGACCGGCTGCGCCGCTCCCTCGCCGAGATGACCCGCCCGGACGCCGCGCCCCGGATGTGCCGGCTGGACGGCCGGCTGCACCTGGAGATCGCCGCCGCGTCCCAGTCCGTCCGGCTCACCCGCGAGGAGATCCGGCTGCAGGCCGACATCGGGCCGCTGATCTGGGCCGTCCACGACGAGCCGGGCGCGCGCCGGGCCGTGCACGCCCAGCACGCCCGGATCGTCGACGCGATCGAGCGGGGCGAGGAGGACCGGGCCCGCGATGTCGCTGAAAGTCACGTCGCGAATGCGGTAGAACGTCTCATTGACCGACGGCTCGCCCTCTGACCCGAGGTGGACCCCCCATGCCTCCCGAGCCACCGTCCGCCGGCACTGCGGCGGCGCGCGTGCACGCGACCCTCGACGCCGTGTTCGGCACGGTCGCCGAGGTCCGCGACGCCTCGGCGCGGTTGCTGCGGGCGGTGCGCGGCGCCGGGCGCGCGCCCGTCCGCGCCGACCTCGCCGGCCTGCGCCCGCTGCTCCTCCCCCGGCTCGGCCCGCTGGTGTGCGGGCTCGGCTTCATCGCCGCGCCCGGCCTGCTCGCCGACGCCGCCTGGTACCTGGAGTGGTGGCAGGCCGGCCCCGCCGGCCCGTCCCAGCTGCTGCGCGACCTGAACCCGGAGAGCAGCGCCCTGTACGACTACACCGCCTGGGACTGGTTCACCGGCCCGCGGGCGGGCGCCGAGAAGACCGTCTGCGGCCCCTACGTCGACTACCTGTGCAGCGACGAGTACGTCCTCACGCTGTCCGCGCCGGTGCGCGTCGGCGGGGAGTTCGCCGGCGTCGCCGCCGCGGACGTGTTCGCCCGCACCTTCGAGCACGAGGTCGTCCCGGTGCTGCGCGAAATCCCCGCGCCCGCCTTCGTGGTGAACGCCCCCGGCCGCGTGATGGCGTCCAACACCGCCACATGGCCCCCGGGCACCGTCTACCGCGCCCGCCCCGGCCACACCGCCCACCCCTGCGGCGACCTGTCGCTGAGCCTCATCACCGCCGCCTGACCGCCAAGGGCGCTGCTGATCAGTCCGCGTCGGGGAGGCCTAGGGCGAAGGCGGCGTCGAGGTCGTGCTTGGAATAGGTGCGGAACGCGATGTGCGTCTCGGTGCCGACGACGCCGGGGACCTTGTTCACCCGACCGGGGATCACGTCGTTGAGCTCGTCGTGGCGGCGGACGCGGACCATCGCCATCAGGTCGTGCTCGCCGGTGACCGAGTAGACCTCGCTGACCCCGTCCAGCGCGGCGATCGTCTCGGCCACCTCGTGGATGCGCGCGACGTCGGCCTTGACGAACACGATCGCTGTGACCACTGGGCCCCTCCCCTGGGTTCGGACGTCCCCGACTCTACTCAGGTCCGGCTGAGGGCCGCGATGCGGCGGGTGCGGCCCGCGCGGCGGGCCAGCAGCGCGAACACGACGCCGGCGGAGAAGCCGTAGATGTGCGCGGTGTAGGCGACACTGCTCTCCTCGTCGCCGAGCGACAGCCACTGGATGATGAACCAGTAGCCGAGCACCACCCAGACGGGCAGCCGCAGCACGATGATCGGCGGGACGTAGCTGACGACCCGGCCGCGCGGGTTGAGGATCACGTAGGCGCCCATCACCCCGGCGATCGCGCCGGACGCGCCGATGAGCGGGACGGTGGAGCCGGGCGATGTCCAGGCGAAGCCGTAGACGGCGATGAGCCCGAACGCGAGGTAGCTGAGCAGGAACCGCCATCGTCCGAGGCGGTCCTCGACGCCCATGCCGACGACGAACAGGAAGACCAGGTTGCCGAGCAGGTGCATCGCGCCGGAGTGCAGGAACATCGAGGTGAACGCCGACGTCCAGGGCGCCTTGCGGTAGTCGGCGGGGCCGCACTGGCTGGTGATGTCGGTCGGCAGCGGCTGCTGGTCGCCGGTGGTGAGCTCCTTGGGGACGGCGCCGTACTCGTAGGTGAACTCGGCGGCCTTGCACTCGCGGACGGAGCCCTTGCCGTACCAGGTGGCGAAGTTCGACATGGGCGTCATCAGGAACACCACGACGTTCACCGCGATCAGCAGGTACGTCATCCAGGGGACGCGCCGCGCGGGCTGGCTGTCGTAGAGAGGCAGGGCCATGCGGGGTCGTCGTCCTCTCCTGGCGCGGGGTGTCCACCGTCACCTTAGTGGGCGGCCCGCCCGTTCAGCGCCTGCCCTGGCGGGCTTCGGGGTCGTGGTTCGTGTAGGCGTTGTCGATCCAGCTCCGCAGGCCCTCGGCGCCGTGCGCGGGGCACGTCCAGGCGCCGTCGAGCTCGACGAGCCGGACGCCCGGCAGGTCGAGCCAGCGCAGCACGCACTCCATCTCCTCGGCGGTGGCGCCCGACGACGGCGGCGCGCCGAGCGCCACGCCGCCGGGGGCGCCGCCGGACGGCGGGAAGACCGTCTCGGCGGTGGCGATGAGGGCGTCGACGTAGGGGCGGGGGTGGGCGCGCGGCGGGACCGTTCCCGCCGCGGCGAGCCGGCCGTACCGGACGACGGACAGCTCCCAGCCGCCGTCGAAGCCGGGCCGCGCGGCGACCAGTTCGGGGAGCCGGGCGAGCGCGGCGAGGCGCTGGCCGCGGGCGGCGGCGCGGACGAACGCGGCGAGCCGGTCGCGCTGCGCGGCGGCCTCCTCGTAGCGCAGCTCGGACGCGAGCCGGTCGATGCGGACCTGCGCGGCGGCGACGACGGGCCGCACGTCCCCCTCCATGATCGCGCGGGCGGTCTCGGTGTGCACGGCGTAGGCGCCCTGCGACTCGCGGCCGTCGCAGGGCGCGCCGCAGCGGCCGAGGTCGGCGAGCGCGCAGGTGCGGGCGCGGCCGCGCTCGACGAGCCGGACGGTGAGCCGCTGCGTGCACTGGCGCAGCGGGACGGCCTCGTGCAGCGCGGCGCGGGCCTCCTCGGCCTGCCGCCGGGACGAGATGGGGCCGAGGTAGCGGGCGCCGTCGTCGCGGCACTCCCGGACGATCGACAGCCGCGGGAACGGCTCGGCGGTCAGCTTCAGCCAGATGGCCCGCTCGGGGAACTTGGAGCGCCGGTTGTAGCGGGGCTTGTGCTCGGCGATGAGCCGCAGCTCGCGGACCTCGGCCTCCAGCCCGGTGGCGCAGACGATGGTCCGGACGCGTTCGGCGAGGCCGACCATCTCGCGGACGCGCCAGCGGGTCTCCGAGCCGGTGAAGTAGCTGCGCACGCGGGAGCGCAGGTCGCCGCTCTTGCCGACGTAGAGGATCTCGCCGCCGGCGTCCTCGAACAGGTAGACGCCCGGGGCGCTCGGCACGTCGTCGGCGAGGTGGCGCTTGCGGCGCTGCTCGGGGGTGGGCGCCTTGGCGAAGCCGCGCAGCTCCTCCAGGGAGGTGACGCCGAACGAGCCGAGCCGCTCGATGAGGCCGTGCAGGACCTCGACGGTGGCGCGGGCGTCGGCGAGGGCGCGGTGCGTCGGCTCGGTGCGGGTGCGGAAGAACCGGGCGAGGGTGCCGAGCTTGCAGTTGGGGACCTCGTCCTTGCCGAGGACGCGGCGGGCGAGGTCGACGGTGTCGACGACGGGGAACGCGGGCCAGGCGTACCCCTGCGCGGCGCAGGCGGCCTTGAGGAAGCCGATGTCGAACGGCGCGTTGTGCGCGACGAGCACGCAGCCGCGGGCGAACTCCAGGAACGCGGGGAGCACGGAGTCCATCCGGGGGGCGGCGGTGACCATCGCGGTGGTGATGCCGGTCAGCGCGGTGATGAACGGCGGGATCGGGCCGCCGGGGTCGACCAGGGTGCCGAGCTCGCCGAGCTCCACGCCGCCGCGCACCTTGACCGCGCCGATCTCGGTGATGGCCGAGTCGGCCGCGGATCCGCCCGTGGTCTCCAGGTCGACCACCACGAAGGTGACCTCCGCCAGGGGGGTGCCGAGGTCGTCCAGGGTGCCCTGAACCGCCCGGATCTGCCCCTGGACCTCGTGCGCAGCCGTCATGCCGGCGACCGTAGAGGACGCCACCGACAGAAGTCCGGGCCGCTAGTGTTGGGGGCGCGCCGGCACGTCCCGCCGGGCGGGGGCCGCGGGGGACGGCTCGGGGGAGCTTGGCGCGTTCCGTCCGATCCCACGTTCGCGCTGGTTAGGGTGCGTGGTGCTCGGGAAGAGACAGCGCACCGGCGGCGCAGCCCGGAAGGAGCGGGATCATCGACAGCGGCCCCGAAGCGAGCCCCGGCGGCCCGGAGCCCGTGCGGCGACTGGCAGGGCCGCTGCCGGAGGCAGTCCGGCTGAGCGTGGTCGAGGCCGCCGCCGAGCTGATCGGCGCGCTGCCGCCGGACGAGGTGCCGGTGCCGCTGCGCCGGTTCGCCCGGTTCGAGCGGCGCAAGCGGGCGAAGCTGGCCGGGCAGCACATCGCGGCGGTGCTGGAGAAGGACGCGGAGTTCCGGGGCCGGGTGGCGGAGCCGCTGCGGGAGGCGCAGCCGGACCTGGTCGAGGCGGTCGAGAGCGGGAACGTGCCGCCGGCGGCGGACCCGGTGCGGGTGGCGGTGGTGGCCTACCTGCTGCGCCCGGACGGCTGGACGGAGCTGGTCGAGGCGGCGCGCGCTGAGCTGGAGCGGTCGGCGACGGCGTCGGAGGAGGAGGCCGCCGAGCGGCGCGTCGCGGCGCTGAAGGAGGAGCTGGCGGCGGCGCGGGCGGCGCGGGCGTCGGAGGTCGACAAGCTGCGCGCGGAGCTGCGCGACACCAAGGCGGAGGTCGCCGAGCTGCGCCGCAAGCTGCACGACGCGCGGACGCGGTACCGGGCGGCGCAGGAGCGCGCGGAGACGCTCGCGGCGGACACGGACCGGGAACTGGCGGCGGCGCGGGAGTCGTCGGCGGCGGCCGACAAGGAGCTGCGCAGGCTGCGGTCGCGGGCGGCGCAGGCGGAGGCGGCGGCGGAGGCGGCCAAGCGGGCGGCGCGCGAGGGCCGCAACGTCGACGACATGCGGCTGCGGCTGCTGCTGGACGCGCTGGTGGACGCGGCGCAGGGGGTGCGGCGGGAGCTGGCGCTGCCGTCGACGATCGCGCGGCCGGCGGACGCGGTGGGCGCGCTGGAGCCGGACCGGCTGGCGCACCGGGCGCTGCCGGGGCGGGCGCTGTCGGACAGCGACCCCCAGCTGCTGGACCGGCTGCTGACGCTGCCGCAGGTGCATCTGGTGGTGGACGGCTACAACGTGACGAAGACGGGGTACGGGGAGCTGCCGCTGTCGGACCAGCGGACGCGGCTGCTGTCGGGGCTCGGCGGGCTCGCGGCGCAGACGCGCGCGGAGGTGACGTGCGTGTTCGACGGCGCGGAGCTGGACGCGCCGGTGGCGATCTCCGCGCCGCGCGGGGTGCGGGTGCTGTTCAGCCGGCCGGGGCAGACGGCCGACGAGCTGATCGGCGAGCTGGTGCGGGCGGAGCCGGACGGCCGGGCGGTGGTGGTGGTGTCCTCCGACCGGGAGGTGGCGGACGCGGCGCGGCGCGCGAACGCGCGGCCCTGCCCGTCGACGCTGCTGCTGCGGCGGCTGGGCCGGTCATGACCCCGCCAGACTCCGACATTTCGTGAGATTCTCCGCATTCTACCGGCTTGATCATGCGCTCCGTGATCTTGCCATCACGGAATGTGGGCAAATGGTGTTGAAGTCAATCAGATAGTGACGAATTAGTTGTGACGGTTGTGGCCCATCGCTAATGTCGTCCGCTGACGTAGTGGACGAGAGGGGCGAATCGGACCGTGACCAACGATCTCATCGGGGAACCAGCGCGCTCGCGCGACCGGAGAGCCGGCTCGACGGGGATAGGGGTCACCCGCCGCCTGGCGGTCGCCGCATGCTTGACGGCGACCGCGACCTTCGCGCTTCCGCCCGTGGTGGCGAACGCCAAGCCGAAGCCCACGCACGCGCAGGCGCAGAAGAAGCTCGACCAGCTCAACGAGCTGATGGACAAGAAGGTCGAGCAGTACAACCAGAACACCGAGAAGCTGAAGGTCGCCCAGAAGAAGCTGGCCGCCGCCAAGAAGGCGTCGGCGGAGGAGCAGGCCTCCTTCGACAAGCAGCGCTCGGCGATCGCGCAGATGGCCGCGGACGCCTACAAGAACGGCGACTCCACGGACGTCACCGGGTTCGTCGGCAGCGGCGACCCGCAGGCCGTCCTGGACCAGGCCGCGGTCTTCACGCAGCTCTCCGAGCAGCGCAGCTCCCAGCTGACCCAGTTCCTGGCGACGGCGCAGCGGCTGCGCCGCGAGCAGGCGCAGGCGCAGAGCGCCTACAACGACGTCAAGACCAAGCACGACGAGCTCGCCAAGGCCAAGAAGGACCTCGACAAGAAGGTCACGGAGGCCAAGAAGCTCGTCCAGCAGACCGGCGGCGGCACCTCCAGCGGCGGTTCGGGCGGCATCGGCGGCACCTACAACGGCCCGGCCAGCGGCTCGGCCAAGAAGGCGCTCGACTTCGCCTACGCGCAGCTCGGCAAGCCGTACTCCTACGGCGCGACCGGCCCGGGCTCCTACGACTGCTCCGGCCTGACGATGCGCGCCTGGGAGGCCGCGGGCGTCAACATCACCCGCACCACCAACTCGCAGTGGGCGGCCGTCAAGCACGTGTCGCAGAGCGACCTGCAGCCCGGTGACCTGGTGTTCTTCAGCGGGCTCTCGCACGTCGGCATGTACGTCGGCGGCGGGAAGTTCATCCACGCCCCGCACACCGGCGACGTGGTGAAGATCAGCTCGCTCTCGGGCTACTACACCTCGAACTTCTACGGCGCGGGGCGTCCCTGACGATCATGTGAACGGCCCCCCGCGCGGGGCCGTTCGCACCCCGCGGCGACAACGGACCAGGGCTGACCTGGTCCGTTGTTGATTTTGGGGGGGCTTGCCTTCTGTTGGGGCTTTGGTACCTTGTCACCACCCAGGCGCCCTCCAGGCGCACTGGTCACGCGGCGCCCTCCAGACGCCGCGGCCCCCCGCGGCGCACTCCGGTGGCCGCGGACCGGGCGGCGCGCCCCACGCGTCGTCCCCCAGGGCGGCACGATCCACGCGTCGCCCCGCGGCACCGGGAGAGCGTGCCGCACCGGTCTCCTCCGAGACCCGGCCGGCCCGGCCCACCGTGCGCACGCCGACAGCGTGCATGGCGCTGAGAGCGCGCCACGCTGGTCCACACAGGGCTCCGGCCCCGGGCGGTCCCCCGGACAAGGGGCCGCCGCCATCACAACATCAGCGCCGCTCTTTCGCACGCGGGACACAGGGTCCCGCGCACGGGCCCCATGAAGCCCTCAGGATCGCAGCGGCAGCGCCGAATCCGCGCCGCCCGGCGCGGAACCGGGGACCCACCTTCACCGGAGTCCGGAGCAGTTCCGGACGGACATTCCGGTACCGGGGTGAATCGGCGCGTCTCTGCCGGCACGACCGGTGAGAGCCGCCGTAGGGCCACTTCCACGCCCGAACCCGACAGCTAACCCGGTAGGCGTCTGGAAGAAGGAGTGAACCCTGTCCACCTACCCTCAGCAGAACGCCCCGCCGCGGCCGGATGACGGGCCCGTACGGGCCTCCTAGCCGAACGGCATCAATCTCTCGGGCGCGGCCGTCCGCTGAGCGCACGGCCGCGCCCGCCCCCTTTCTTCACCTCTCCGCGGGCGCCGCAGCGGCGCCCCCTCCCGAGAGGACCCCCAACCGAACCGGCGTGCCCGCCCCCGGGCGCGCCACCGCCGAGTCCGTGCCGTGCCCGCGAGGCCGGTGACGGAGCCGGGGACCCACCCATGTCCCGTCGGGGTGAATCGGCCTGCCCGCAGGCCGTAGGGCGGCTTCCACGCCCGAACCCGTCAGCTAACCCGGTAGGCGGAATGGAAGCCAAGGAGATCCCCCCGTGGCAGGCAAGCACCGCAAGGCAAGCCCCACCCGCAGCACGACTCCCGTCACCCCCGTCCGCCGGACCCCCGCTCCCGGGGCGCCCCCCGCGCCCGGGACCGTCCCCGCCACCAGGGTGATCACCGCCCAGGTCGTCACCGAGGCCCCCGCCGGAGCCGTCCCCGCGGCCCCCGCGGGTGGCCGGCACCGCAAGAGCGGACGCACCGTCGCCTGGCGCACCACCGGCGGCGTGCTCGTCGGCGCCGCCGTCCTCGGCACCGCCGTGGCGACCGCGCAGGCGTCGGTCCTCCCGTTCGGCGGCCCCGAGCCCGCCAAGCCGGCCGCCTCGGCCGACCTGGCCATCGCCCGCGCGCCGCAGCAGCAGGCCGCCCGGGACCGGGCGCCGGCCGTGAGCGTCCCCCGGCAGGCCGCGAAGGGCGCGCCGAAGAGCGCGCCGAAGGCCGCCGCTCCGAAGGAACGTTCCAAGAAGTCCCGTCCCACCGCCGAGGCCGCCATCGAGCTCGCCCGCTCCCAGGTCGGCGCGAGCCCCGACGGCAACGGCGACACCAAGTTCGGCGACTGGTACGAGGGCACCGAGCGCGCCAAGGAGACCGTCGCCCGCGACGGCGGGTCCGTCCAGGAGTACAGCGACGCCGAATGGTGCGACATGTTCATCTCCTGGGTCGGCGACAAGCTCGGCTTCACCGACCAGATCGGCAGCGACGCCTGGACCGTCGCGCACGCCCAGTGGTTCCAGGACAACGGCCGCTGGGGCGACACCCCGAAGCCCGGCGCGATCGTCTTCTTCTCCTGGAGCGGCGGCAAGTCCAACGACGACATCCAGCACGTCGGCATGGTCATAAAGGACGAGGGCGACGGCACGATCCAGACCGTCGAGGGCAACACCGGGAACTCCGTCCAGGTCAAGGAGCGTTCGACCGACAGCGTGGTCGGCTACGGCTACCCCGACTACGCCTCGTGACGCAGGACGGCGACACGGCGCCGATGGCCCGGCATCCACGGAAGGCTCAATAGGATCGCGCGCATGGAGGACGGCCCACCGCAGGACGGCCCCGCCGAGGACGAGGGACGAGACGCCCCCGGATCCCGGCGGGGCGGTGCCGTCCCTCCACGCGGCCCGCTGGCGTGGCCCGCCGCCATGACGCGGCGCAGGGCGCTCGCGCTGGGCGCGGGCGGCGCCGCGCTGCTGGCCGCCGGCGGCGCCGGGGTCCTCGGCGCCCGGTCCGGCGGCTCCCGGGCCGCGGCCCGGACCGCCCGTCCCTCCGCGCCGTTCGACCCGGACACCGCCCGCACCGTCCTCGCGAACCGGACCCGCGCCGTCGCGACCGGCGACCGGACCGCGTTCCTCGCCACGGTCGCCTCGGCGCCCCCCGCGTTCCAGGACGCCCAGGCCCGGCTCTACGACAACCTCCGCAAGCTCCCCCTCGACGGCTGGACGGAGCGTTTCGCGGGCACCGAGTCGGCGAACGCGGAGGGCGGCGCCGCCGTCGTCCGCGTGGAGACCCGGTACCGGCTGCGCGGCTTCGACCGCGGCGACGTCGCCCGCGCCCGCCACCTCACCTTCGCACCCCGCTCCGGCGCCTGGACGGTCGTCGGCGACGGCTCCGCCCTCGGCTACCACGACGACGCCGAGATCTGGGACGCCGGGCCGCTCAGCGTCGTCCGGGGCCGCGCCAGCCTCGTCATCGGCGACGGCGGCGAACTGGAGGGCATCGCGAAGCGCCTCGACGCGGCCGTCCCGGTCGTCACCGGCGTCGTCGGCAAGGGCTGGGCGCAGCGGGCCGTCGCGCTGGTGCCCGCCGACGAGCGGCTCGCCGCCGCCCTCGCCGGGCCGGACGAGAGCCTCGGCCAGATCGCCGCGCTCGCGACCGTCGCGCCGTCCGCCGGCGGCGGCCGCGGCGAGGACCGCGTCATCGTCTCCCCCGGCACCTTCGGCCGGCTCAACGAGCTCGGCCGCACCGTCGTGCTCACCCACGAGCTCACCCACGTCGCGACCGGCGGCGCCACCGACCGCACCACCCCGCTGTGGCTGATCGAGGGCTTCGCGGACTACGTCGGCTACAAGCACGCGAAGGTGAGCGTGAAGTCGGCCGCCAGCGAGCTGCGCCGCGAGGTGAAGGCGGGCCGGGTCCCGTCCGCGCTGCCGTCCGCCGCCGACTTCGCCGGCTCCTCCGACCACCTCTCCCAGGCCTACCAGGAGGCCTGGCTCGCCTGCCGGATGGTCGCCGGCCGGTACGGTGAGGCGACGCTCGTCCGGCTGTACCGGGCCGCCGGGCGGGGCTCCGAGGCCGCCGCGCTGCGCTCCGTGCTCGGCCTCACCCGGGACCGCTTCGTCGCGCTGTGGCGCGACCACCTGAAGAAGGAGCTCACATGAGCGAGGGAGACGGCGGCGAGCCGTCGGTAGCCGAACCCCCCGGCCGCCCGGACGGCCCGGCCCCCGGCCCGGACGCCCCCGCGGCCGCCGGCGGGACGCGGGGTCCGCGCCGCGCCGCCGCCGTCGCGGCCGCCGTGCTGTTCGCCGGTGTCGCCGCCGTCCTCGCCCTCACCACCCCGTGGAACCCGCTGCCCGGCCACGTCCCCGGCGGGCACGTTCGCGCCGACCCGTCCCTCGACTTCACCCCGCGCGAGATCGCCCGCGCCAAGGCGTTCGACGGCGCGATCAACCCGCCCGCCTACTCGGGGCTCCTCGTCGGGCTCGCCGTGATCCTCGTCCTCGGCTTCACCCCGCTCGGCTCCCGCTTCATCGGCTGGACGACCGCGCGCGTCCGCCGCCGCCCCCTGCGCGTCATCACCGCGGCCGTCGCGCTCACCACGCTGCTGCGCGTCATCGGCCTCCCGTTCGACATCTGGAGCGAGTCGGTCCTGCGCCGCTACGGGCTGTCCACCCAGAGCTGGCCCGCGTGGGCCGTCGACCAGCTCAAGTCCCTCGGCGTCACCTGGGTCATCTACACGATCGCGCTGCTCCTGCTGTACGCGGTCGTCCGCCGCTTCCCTCGCTACTGGTGGACGGGCGCCGCCGCCGGCGGGTTCGTGCTCGTCGTCGCGGTGTCGTTCATCTACCCGGTCGTGGTCGAGCCGGTGTTCAACAAGTTCCACTCGCTGCCCGCCGGGCAGCTGCGCACCGACCTGCTCGCCATGGCGAAACGCGACGGCGTGCCGGTCAAGGACGTCCTCGTCGCCGACGCGTCCCGCCGGACGACCTCGCTGAACGCCTACGTGTCCGGGTTCGGCTCGACCCGCCGCATCGTCCTGTACGACACGCTGCTGAAGTCCCCGCGCCCGCAGATCGAGTCGATCGTCGGGCACGAGCTCGGCCACGCCAAGCACGACGACGTGCTGTGGGGCACCCTCGTCGGCGCGCTCGGCGTCGCGGGCGCCCTGTGCCTGCTCTACCTGCTGACGACGTCGCCGCGGCTGCTGCGCCGCGCCGGCGTCGACCCGGACGTGCCCGCCGCCCGCGACGCCCGGAGCACCGGCCCCGCCGACCCCCGCACCATCGCGCTGGTCCTCGCCCTGGTCGCCGCCGGGACGCAGCTCGCCGGCCCCGTGCAGAACCTCGTGAGCCGCCGCATCGAGGCCCGCGCCGACGCGCACGCCCTCGACCTCACCCGCGACCCGTCCACCTTCGTGGCGATGCAGCACGAGCTGTCCGTCCGCAACATCGACGACCCCGACCCGAACCGGGCCGAGTACCTGCTGTGGATGACCCACCCGTCCGGCCCCGACCGCATCGCCATGGCCCGCAACTGGTCCAAGATGCACCACGTGCCCATTCCGCCCCCGCTCCACTAACCCCCGGGCAGCAACCCCGACAAGCCCGGCCCTGGCAGGTTGAAGCTCAGCCACCGGTCGCGGGCAGGCACGCGGAGCGAGTGCAGCGAGCGCAGCGGGCCTGCCCGACGACGAACAAGGCGTTTCACGCGGAGCGCCGGCGGAGCGTGAAACGCCTTGTTCGTCGTGACGGGGGTTCCAGGGGGTCGCCCCCCTGGGCCAACACTGTGACGGGGGTTCCAGGGGGGCGCCCCCCGGGGATCAGTTATGGCTGGCGCGCGGCTTCTGGGCGGCGCCGTTGGCGGACTGGGCGGAGAGGGTCGCCGCGTCGACGTGCGGGGCCGTGGAGACCGACCGCTTCAGCGCGCTGCCCTTCACCCAGTTGCTCCAGCCCATCTGCCAGAAGCCCCAGCCGTTGTCCGGGGCGAGCGGACGGCTGGTGCCGGTCACCGTGACGACGTCGCCGCGCTGGGCGAGTTTGTAGAACCACGCGGCGTCGGACGGGCTGACGTTGATGCAGCCGTGGCTGACGTTGTCGTGGCCCTGGTCGCCCACCGACCACGGCGCGCTGTGCACGTACTCGCCGCTGTCGGAGATCTTCACGGCCTTGTCCACGGTGAGGCTGTAGTAGCCGGCGCAGCCGGGCCCGCAGCCCTCCCACTCGGACGTCATCGTGACCGGGTCGTCCTTCTGCATGGCGAGGTGGACGCCGTTGGTCGTGGTGTACTTCTCCTCGCCGCCGCGGCCCATGCTGGTCGGGATCGTCCGGGCCTTCCGCCCGTTGATCTTCACGACCATGTGGTGGGTGTCCTCGCCGGCCGTCGAGACGTGGGAGTCGCCGACGGTGAAGTTCACGGCGTAGTCCTTGCCGCCGTACAGGCCCTTGCCGTTGTTCACGCCGCTGAGGTGGGCGACGAACGACGCCTTGGTGTGCGCCGGCCAGTACTGCTTGGTCCGGAACACGACCTCCTGGTCGTTGAACCAGTGCCAGGCGCCCTCGACGGGCTTGTCCGAGCGCACCTCGAGCGCCCGCTCGACCGCGGCGCGGTCCTTCACGGCCTGGTCGAACCGCATGACGATCGGGATGCCGACGCCGACCGTCTCCTTGTCGAAGGGCGCGTCGACGGTGACGCCGAACTTCTTCTGCACGGTCGCGACGGTGAAGGCGCTGCGGACGGTGCGCGTCTTCCCGTCCTTGCCGATGGCCGTCGCGTCGACCGTGTAGGCCTGGCCGGGCGCGAGCGACCAGCGCGACCGCCACTGCGTCCGGTCGGCGTTGAGGTCGCCCTCGACGGGCGCGCCCTTCGCCGTCGTCACCGTGACGTTCGCGATCCTGCCGGTCCTCGCCCGCACGTCGATCGGGCTGTCGGGCGGCAGCGCCGCGCCGCCCCCGCCCGGTGACACGGCGAGCGAGACCGCGTCGCGTCCGGTCACCGCCTGCTGTCCGGAGCACCCCGCGACGCCCGCCACCATGCCCGCGCCCGCGAGCACGGCGGCGGCCCGCCTTCCCCGGTACCTCGGTCCTGAGTCACCCACCCGCACGTGGACCCCCCGGTCGTTTCCCACCTGGACGAGCGATTCGCCTGGCCAGCCCTATTTGCTGGGACGACGTCCAGTATGTGAAAGGGGCGGTACCCGCGAAATCGCGGATACCGCCCCTCTTGGGGTTCTTTTACTGATCAGTGGGCGAAATGACCCCGGTAGTACTCGAACACCAGTCCGATCGAGGTCAGGATCGCGGCGCACGCGCCGAGGATCACCAGCCACCAGCCGAACACGACGCCGAGGGCGACGGCCGCGGCGGACAGGCCGAGGAACAGCGGCCACCAGCTGTGCGGGCTGAAGAAGCCCAGCTCGCCGGCCGCGTCGGCGATGTCGCCCTGCGGGTCGTCCTCATACAGCGGGCCCGCGTTGGCCCGCTCGAGGCGCCGGACGGTGAAGTGGATGTAGAACCCGATCAGCCCGGCGAGGCCGATCGCGAGCGCGAGCGCCGTCGTGCCGGTCCAGTCACCCGACCAGAGCCAGTACACGATGTCGGTGGCGAGGAAGAAGACCGCGCAACCGTAGAACATGAACGCCTGGACGCGCATCGGCTACTCCTTCGCCCCGGCGAGCTCGCCCTGCGCGCCCACGTGCGGGTGGTGCAGGTCGAACGCCGGCCGCTCGGAACGGATCTTCGGGATCGAGTTGAAGTTGTGCCGCGGCGGCGGGCACGAGGTGGCCCACTCCAGCGACGAGCCGTAGCCCCACGGGTCGTCCACCTCGACGCGCTTGCCCTTCTTCCACGTGATGTACACGTTGTAGAAGAACGGCAGCATCGACGCGCCCAGGATGAAGGCGAAGATCGACGAGACCTGGTTCAGGCCCTCGAACTCCTTGGGGTAGTCGGCGTACCGGCGCGGCATGCCCTCCGCGCCCAGCCAGTGCTGGATGAGGAAGGTGCCGTGGAAGCCGATGAACAGCAGCCAGAAGTGCACCTTGCCGAGCCGGTCGTTCAGCATCTTGCCGGTCCACTTCGGCCACCAGAAGTAGAAGCCCGCGAACATCGCGAACACCACGGTGCCGAACACGACGTAGTGGAAGTGCGCGACGACGAAGTAGGAGTCCGACAGCTGGAAGTCCATCGGCGGGGACGCGAGGATGACGCCGGTCAGGCCGCCGAACAGGAACGTCACGAGGAAGCCCAGCGACCACAGCATCGGCGACTCGAACGTCAGCTGTCCTCGCCAGATCGTCCCGACCCAGTTGAAGAACTTCACCCCCGTGGGCACGGCGATGAGGAACGTCATGAAGGAGAAGAACGGCAGCAGCACCTGGCCGGTGACGAACATGTGGTGCGCCCACACGGTGACCGACAGGCCCGCGATGGAGATGGTCGCGAAGACCAGGCCGATGTAACCGAACACCGGCTTGCGGGCGAACACCGGCAGGATCTCCGTCACGATGCCGAAGAAGGGCAACGCGATGATGTAGACCTCCGGATGCCCGAAGAACCAGAACAGGTGCTGCCAGAGCAGCGCGCCGCCGTGCGAGGCGTCGAACACGTGCGCGCCGAGCTTGCGGTCGGCCTCCAGGGCCAGCAGCGCGGCGGCGAGGACGGGGAAGGCCAGCAGGACCAGGATGGAGGTCAGCAGGACGTTCCACGTGAAGATCGGCATCCGGAACATCGTCATGCCCGGCGCGCGCATGCACAGGATCGTGGTGATGAAGTTGACCGCGCCCATGATGGTGCCGAAGCCCGACATCGCGAGGCCCATCACCCACATGTCGCCGCCGACGCCCGGCGAGCGGACCGCGTCCGACAGCGGCGCGTAGGCGAACCAGCCGAAGCTGGCCGCGCCGCCCGGGGTCAGGAAGCCCGCGATGACGATCAGGCTGCCGAACAGGAACAGCCAGTACGCCAGCATGTTCAGCCGGGGGAACGCCACGTCCGGCGCGCCGATCTGCAGCGGCATGATCACGTTGGTGAAGCCCGCGAACAGCGGCGTCGCGAACATCAGCAGCATGATCGTGCCGTGCATCGTGAACATCTGGTTGTACTGCTCGTTGCTCACGACCTGCAGGCCCGGCTTGAACAGCTCCGCGCGGATGACCAGCGCGAGGATGCCGCCGAACAGGAACATCACGAACGAGGTGATCAGATAGAGGTAGCCGATCACCTTGTGGTCGGTGGAGGACAGCCAGTTGGCGACGATGCGCCCCTTGCTGGTCCGCACCGTGGTGACCGGCGCGCTCGGTGCGTGACTGATCGTGGTCACTTGGCACCCCCCGCGGCCAGGGCGGCCTTCGAATCGGCGATGAACTTCTGGTACTGGGCCGGCGTGACGACCTTCAGCTGGAACAGCATCCGGCTGTGGTCGACGCCGCAGAGCTCGGCGCAGCGGCCCTCATAGGTGCCCAGCTTGGTCGCCTCGAACTCGAACTCGTTGTCGTAGCCCGGCATGACGTCCTTCTTGTAGAGGAGCGCCGGGACCCAGAACGAGTGGATGACGTCGTTGGAGTGCAGCCGCACCCGCACGTGCTCACCGGCCGGGATCGTCATCACGGGCTTGGCACCGGAGGTGGCGTTCGGGTTCACCGGCTGGCCGACGACCGACGCGACGGTCTGCTCCTTGCCGGTGGCGTCCTTCTCCTTGTAGTCGAACTGCCAGCTCCACTGGAACGCGGTGACGTCGACGACCACCGGAGGGTTCTTGGTGGTCTTCTCGACGTAGTTCTCGTCGCGCGCCGTGAAGTAGAAGAGGACCGCGATGATGACGAACGGGACCGCCGTGTAGAGGATCTCGATCGGCATGTTGTAGCGGACCTGCGGCGGCAGGTCGTCGGAGCGCTTGCGGTGGAACAGCACCGCCCAGATGATCAGGCCCCAGACGACGGCCCCGACGGCGAACGCCGCGATCCAGGAACCCTGCCAGAGCTTCAGCATGCGCTCGGCCTGCGGGCCGATCGGCTCGGGCATGCCCAGCCGGGATGCCTGGCCGCTGCACGCGGTTGCGGACAGCGCCAGCAGCCCTAGCGCGCCGGCGCTTTTGATTGCGCGGCGACTGCGCACAGGCGTACGCCGCTCCCCAGAGCGGGTCGGACTCACGGAATGCCTTCCCCACGGATGAAAGCCCGGTCGACCCGGGCGGTGAGATCAGTTGTTACACGTGTGGTGGACACACTAGCGCTAGGGTCGCGCGAACCCCCGATCGGGTGCCCGGTTAGTGTTCTGGCGTGGCTGACTCCAGTGCGCCGGACGGGTACTTCGACGCCGCCTCCACCGAGCCGCCGCATCCCGCGGCACGGGCGGCGCTCCTGGAGGCGCTGGACGCGGGCTGGGCCGACCCCGCCAGGCTGTACGGGCGGGCGAGGAGCACCCGCATGCTGCTGGACCGGGCCCGCGCGCGCGTCGCGGGCGTCCTGGGCGCCCGCCCGGACGAGGTGTCGTTCACGTCGTCGGGCACCCAGGCGGTGCACCTGGCGGTCCTCGGGGGGCTCCAGGCGCGCCGGCGGGCCGGGCGCCACCTGGTGGTGAGCGCGGTCGAGCACTCCAGCGTGCTGCACGCGGCCGAGCTGCACGAGGCGGACGGCGGCGAGGTCACGGCCGTCGGCGTCGACCGGGCCGGGCGTGTCGACCCGTCCGCGTTCGCGGCGGCGCTGCGCCCGGACACCGCGCTGGCGTGCCTGCAGTCGGCGAACCACGAGGTCGGGACGGTGCAGCCGGTCGCGGAGGTCGCCGAGGCGTGCCGCGCCGCGGGCGTGCCGCTGTTCGTGGACGCCGCGCAGTCGCTCGGCCGGGTCGACGTGCCGGGCGGCTGGTCGCTGCTGGCCGGCAGCGCGCACAAGTGGGGCGGGCCCGCGGGCGTCGGGGTCCTCGCGGTCCGCAAGGGCACCCGGTGGCGCTCCCCGCTGCCCGCCGACGAGCGCGAGGCGCGCCGCGTCCCCGGGTTCGAGAACGTCCCGGCCGTCGTGGCGGCCGCCGCCGCGCTGGAGGCGTTCCGGGCGGACATGCGGGAGGAGGCACCGCGGCTCGCGGCGCTGGTCGACCGGATCCGCGAGCGGGTCCCCGCTGCCGTGCCGGACGTCGAGGTCGTCGGCGACCCGGCCCGCCGGCTGCCGCACATCGTGACGTTCTCCTGCCTGTACGTGGAGGGCGAGGCGCTGCTGACCGAACTCGACCGCGCGGGTTTCGCCGTTTCGTCCGGCAGCTCGTGCACGGCGGATACGCTGCGTCCGAGTCATGTGCTCGAGGCGATGGGAGTGATTACCCATGGGAACGTGCGGGTATCGCTGCCGCGTGGCGTCGCTTCCGCCGATGTCGACCGGTTCCTCACCGTCCTCCCCGGCACCGTGGCCCGGCTGCGCCGGTCGGCGCTGAACGCGCTCGACCCGTGACCGGCACCGGCGGCAGAACACCACACCGAACCAGCAGAAGAGGGAGGCGGTCGCGCCCATGAGGTTCCGAGGCCGCGCCAGGAGCGCAGGCTCCAACGCGCCGGCGGCACCGCCCCCCGCCGAGCCCGCCGGCCCTCCCCCGGCGCTGGTCATCGACGCGCTCGGCCGCAAGTGCCCGATCCCGATCATCATGCTGGCGGACCGGATCCGCGAGGTCCCGGTCGGCGAGGTCATCGCGGTCCTCGCCGACGACGCCGCCGCGCGCACCGACGTCCCCGCCTGGTGCCGGATGAAGTCGCAGGACTTCGTCCGCGAGGAGACGCTCCCGCAGGGCGGCTGGGGCTTCCACATCCGCCGGACGTACTGACGGCGCACCGCCGCAGGGGCCCGCGCGGGCCCCTACGGCGCGCCGGTCACGGGTTGGGGCAGGCGAGGTGCGGCTCGACGTCGGCCGCCGCGCCGGCGCCGTAGGCGGTGGCGAGCCGGTCGAGGAACGCCCGCCGCGACAGCGTGTACTCCTGCGGGCCCGCGGCCTCCAGCGCGTGCGCCGCGACGGTGCTGCCGACCTGCGCGGCGCGCTCCAGCGGCAGGCCCCACGCCGTCGCCGACAGGAAGCCGGAGCGGAACGCGTCGCCGACGCCGGTCGGGTCCACGACCTTCTCGACGGGGACGCAGGGCACGTGCAGGCCCTCCTCCCCCTGCCGGTCGATGACGACGCCCTTGGCGCCGAGGGTGGTGACGCGGATCCCGACCCGCGACAGCACCTCCTCGCCGGACCAGCCGGTCTTCTCCTCGAACAGCGCCTTCTCGTACTCGTTGCTGAACAGGTAGGCGGCGCCGTCGAGGAGGCGGCGCACGTCCGCGCCCTCCATCCGGGCGAGCTGCTGGGACGGGTCGGCGGCGAACGGGATGCCGCGCGAGCGGCACTCGTCGGTGTGCCGGAGCATCGCCTCGGGGTCGTTCGCGCTGATCAGCACGAGGTCGAGGCCGCCGACGCGCTCGGCGACCGGGCCGAGCTCGATGGAGCGGGCCTCGCTCATCGCGCCGGTGTAGAAGGACGCGATCTGGTTCTGGTCCTGGTCGGTGGTGCACAGGAACCGGGCGGTGTGGTGCAGCTCGGACACGTGCACGGAGGCGGTGTCGACGCCGTGCCGGTCCAGCCAGGAGCGGTAGTCGGCGAAGTCGTCGCCGACGGACCCGACGAGGATCGACTCCTTGCCGAGGCTGCCCATCCCGAAGCAGATGTTCGCGGCGACGCCGCCGCGGCGGATCTCCAGCTCGTCCACCAGGAAGGACAGCGAGACCCGGTCGAGCTGGTCGGGCAGGAGCTGGTCGGAGAACCTTCCGGGGAAGGTCATCAGATGGTCGGTCGCAATGGATCCGGTCACGGCGATGCGCACGCGTCGCTCTCCTCGTCGCGGTCGTCCGGCTTGTCACCGGCTGTTTCAACCCGGAAAGACTACTTCCCATCGGACCACACGACGCGGCGGGTGCGCATCCCGGCGGGGCGGGCCGGGCATGCGAAAGGGGCGGCCCGGACGTCTCGCCCGGCCGCCCCTCCGCCGGCCCGAGGGCCGGCGGTGCTCCGTCAGTTGAAGGAGTCGCCGCAGGCGCAGGAGCCCGACGCGTTCGGGTTGTCGATCGTGAAGCCCTGCTTCTCGATCGTGTCGACGAAGTCGATGGTGGCGCCGGTGAGGTAGGGCGCGCTCATCCGGTCGACGCGCACGTTCAGGCCGCCGAAGTCCTGGACCTGGTCGCCGTCCATCTCCCGCTCGTCGAAGAAGAGCTGGTAGATCAGGCCGGAGCAGCCGCCCGGCTGCACGGCGACACGCAGCGCAAGGTCGTCGCGGCCCTCCTGCTCGAGCAGGCCCCTGGCCTTCTCGGCGGCGGCGTCGGTGAGGATGACGCCCTGCTGCGTGGTCTCCTGCGTGGTCTCGCCTGAAACCGTCATGTGTTCAGCTCCCGGGTCTCGCTGCGCCGCGGTGCGGCGGACTGTCGCTTGTCCTCGAGGACGACTTACGCCTCTTCCCGTAGGACAACGTACCTCGCCACAAGGCCATTCCGCGTATCGCCCATCTTTAACGCCCGGGAGCGGTGCGTCCTACGTCACACCGCCGCCGCGACGATGATGTGCCATCATTAGTCGTCAAAGCGACGATAAGTCCCGTCGCAGGAGGGAGACTCCCGTGACCACCCCAGTGCGCGACCTTCCGCTGCTGCTCCTCGGCGAGGGCTCCGACCCGGCGAGCGAGCGCGGCGTGGACTGCCCCGGCGAGCTGCCGCCCGCGTCCGACCCCGCGCTGGTCGAGCGGGCCCGCGCCGCCAAGGCCGCCCTCGGCGACCAGGTGTTCGTCCTCGGCCACCACTACCAGCGCGACGAGGTCATCCAGTTCGCCGACGTCACCGGCGACTCGTTCAAGCTCGCGCAGCAGGCCGCCGCGCGCCCCGAGGCGCCCTACATCGTGTTCTGCGGCGTGCACTTCATGGCGGAGTCCGCCGACATCCTCACCGCGCCGCACCAGAAGGTGATCCTGCCCGACCTCGGCGCCGGCTGCTCCATGGCGGACATGGCGACCTTCGACCAGGTCGAGGAGTGCTGGGACGTCCTGGAGGACGCGGGCGTCGCCGGCGACGTCGTCCCGGTCACCTACATGAACTCCTCCGCCGACATCAAGGGCTTCGTCGGGCGGCACGGCGGCGTGGTGTGCACCTCGTCCAACGCCAAGCGCGCCCTGGACTGGGCGTACTCCAAGGGCAAGAAGGTGCTGTTCCTGCCCGACCAGCACCTCGGCCGCAACACCGCCGTCCTGGAGATGGGCTTCTCGCTGGACGACTGCGTCGTCTACAGCCCGCACCGCCGCGAGGGCGGCCTCACCCGCGACCAGCTGCGCGACGCCAGGATGATCCTCTGGCGCGGCCACTGCTCGGTGCACGGCCGGTTCAGCAAGGAGTCGGTGGACGACGTCCGCGCGCGCGTGCCCGGCGTCAACGTGCTCGTCCACCCCGAGTGCCGGCACGAGGTCGTCACGGCCGCCGACCAGATCGGCTCCACCGAGTACATCATCAAGACCATCGAGGCCGCCGAGCCCGGCACGTCGTGGGCGGTCGGCACCGAGCTGAACCTCGTGCGGCGCCTCGCGAACGCCCACCCGGACAAGAACGTCATGTTCCTCGACAAGACCGTCTGCTACTGCTCCACGATGAACCGCATCGACCTGCCGCACCTGGTGTGGTCGCTGGAGTCGCTGGTGCGCGGCGAGGTCGAGAACGTCATCACGGTCTACGACGACACCGCCCGCAACGCCCGAGCCGCCCTCGACCAGATGCTTGCGCTGCCTTAACAACCCTGGCCCAGGGGGCTCGCCTGGCGGCTCGCCCCCTGACCAGGCTTGGGCGAGCGCGACCTCGCTTCGCGAGCTTCCCGGCGGGGCTCGCCTCCGGCGTCGCCCCGCCGGTCAGATGACGCGCTCGCGCGGTGGTCGAGGCCTTGCGCCGGTCAGATCGCAGAGTTCTCGACCCAGTGGACGAGCAGGTCGTCGTTGCCGGAGAACTCCAGGGCGGAGTCGCCGAGCTTGCGGCGGCCCCACAGGAACAGGAAGACGTCGGAGGCGCTGCCGCGGACGGTCGCGTCGGCGCCGCCGGCGTTCTCGCCGCCGTCGTCGCGGGTCCACTCGAAGCGGTCCGGCAGGAGGCGGAACAGCCAGCGGGAGCCGAGGTCGGCGGCGTCGAAGGCGAGGACCTCGCCGTCGCCGCGCAGGTTCTCCACCTTCGGCGCGAACGCGGCGGCCCGCTCCAGGTTCTCCAGCAGCTCGTCGGTCCCGTCGGCGGCCGCGTCGGGCGCGACGGCGGGCGTCCGGCCACAGGCGATCTCCAGGTCGGCGCGGTGCACGGCGGTCTCGAACAGCATCCGCCGCGACCAGAACCGGGCGTGCTGGTCGACGCCCCAGGCCCACACGGGCGCGTCCGGGTCGGCGGCCCGCAGGATCTCCAGGAGCCGTCCGGCGCCCTCCTTGTACCAGGGCAGGTGATCGCCCGGCACCACCGGGAACGAGACGCCGAGCTCGCGCAGGCTCAGCCGGCGCGGTGCGCCCACCCGGACGGTGCCGCCGGCCCACCGGTGCATCGCGCCGAGGTGGCGGACCAGCTCCGCGATGGACCAGCCGGGACAGGACGGCACGTCCTCGTCGAGGTCGGCGAACGCCGCGGCGTCGGCGAACGCGGCGGCCTCCGCCTCCAGCGCGTCGCAGTGGCGGGCATGATCCCAGGGACGTCCGGTCATTGCGCCTCCCGCATGAACCGACCGTGCACGGACGTTCACCTCACTGACATACCCCGCATCGGCCCATAGATCAGGCGTCCGGGGACGGGATCCGCCGCGGGCGGCCCGTCACAGGCCGGGGGCGCCCCACACCGGGAACCAGCGGCCGAGGTCCTGCTCGAAGGGCAGGTCGGCGCCGACCGCGCCGCGCACCTGGAGTTCCAGGGCGTTGTCCCGCTTGTCCCCCGGCAGCGGCGCGAACGGGTAGAACGTGCCGCGCTTGTACAGGTAGACGAGCGCGAGCCGCTGCCCCTCCGGGCCGCGGAAGCCGGCGAGCGAGCACAGCAGGTGCGGGCCGAACCCGCCGGACTCCAGCGTGGAGTTCACCGCGTGCAGGTCGGTGACCAGGTCGGGCAGCTCCTCCGGCGGGTGCGTCGCCAGCAGCCACGTGTACCCGTAGGAGTCGTTGCTGATCTCGACCTTGGGGCCCTCGTCGGCGTCCAGCAACTCCTGGACGTCGGCCTGCAGCCGCGCGAACGCGCCGCCCTCCGCCGCCCGGAAGCAGACGGAGCCGAGGCCCGTCGGCCTGAACCCCGTGGCCGCCTCGAGCGTGATCGCGGCGGTGGACAGCCCGAAGAGCTGGTCGAGGTCCGGCTTGACCGGCTTGGACCGGCCGAGCAGCGTGTCCAGGAAACCCACGGATCAGACTCCCCTGCTGAGCTGGTCGGAGATCTTCGACAGCTGCGCGAGCCGCTTGTCCAGCGGCGGGTGGGTGGAGAACAGGTGCGAGATCGTGAAGCCCTTGCCGAACGCCGGGGTGAAGAAGAAGGCGTTGAACGCCTGCGCCTGGCGCAGGTCGTTGGTCGGGATCCGGGCGATCTCGCCGGACACCTTCGTCAGCGCGCTGGCCAGCGCGGACGGGCGGCCGGTCAGCAGCGCGGCGGCCCGGTCGGCCGACAGCTCCCGGTAGCGCGACAGCGCCCGGGTGAGCAGGAAGCTGATCGCGTAGGCGACGGCGCTGACCGCGACCACGGCGAGCAGGATCATCCCGGTGTTCTGGTCGTTGTCGCGGCGGTTGAAGCCGCCCCACAGGCCCCACTCCAGGCCGAAGCGGGTGATCAGGCCGGCGCAGATGCCGAGGAACGAGGCGATCGTCATGACCGCGACGTCCTTGTGCGCGACGTGCGCCATCTCGTGCGCGAGCACGCCCTCCAGCTCGACGGGGTCGAGCCTGCGCAGCAGCCCGGTGGTCACGCAGACCACGGCCTTCTTCTGGTTGCGGCCGGTCGCGAACGCGTTCGGCACGTCGGTGTCGGCGACGGCGACGCGCGGCTTCGGCGCGTCCGACATGGCGCAGATGCGGTCGATCACGCCGTGCAGCTCGGGCGCCTCCTCCGGCGAGACCTCCCGGCCGTGCATGGCGAACATCGTCAGCTTGTCGGAGAAGAAGTACTGCGCGAACAGGAACGCCAGCGCGATGACGAGGGCGATCACCCCGAACTTCGGAGCGATCACGAAGAACGCCGTCACGAAGACGACGTAGACCAGTCCCAGCAGGAACATGGTCACGAGCATGCGTGACGTCAGCCCCCGGTCGGAGGCGTAACGCGTCGAGGCCATCCGGCAACCCCCAGTTTTCTTTCCCCGATTCACTTGTGAGAACGCGCGAGCCCCGGGTTTTGTGCCAGGCACCGCCGGAGTCCCGCGCGAATCGTCCTGGAGGACGACCGGCCCCTGGCCGCCCGGCCGGGCGGCCAGGGATCTAGTCCGGGATCAGCCCCTCGTCGCCGAGCATGGCGCGCACCTCGTCGATCGCCGCGTCCGCCGGCGGCAGGATCAGCTCGGACGGGGCCAGGCTGTCGGCCGGCAGGGGCTTGCCGACCTTGCGCACGCTCTCCAGCAGGGCGTGCAGCGCGGCGCGGAACGCCGCCTCGTCGCCGGCCTCGATGGCCGACTCGAGCTCGCCGTCGAGGGTGTTGAGCGCGGCCAGGTCGCCGTCGGCGACGTCCAGCTGCCCCTCGCCCATGAGACGGACGATCACTGCGCACCCCCGGGCTGCTGCGGCCACGGGGCCTGCTGCGGGGTGTCGTGCTGCTGCTGCGGCTGCGCGGTGGGCGAGCCCTGGTTCAGCTCCTTGGGCGCCGGGCCCTGGCCGAGTTCGGCCTTCAGCCGCTCCAGCTCGAGGTCGACGCCGGGGCCGGAGCCCATCCGGTCGAGCTCGGCCTGGATGTCGTCGCGGGGGCCGGAGAAGTCCTCGAGCGCGCCGGAGGCGAGCAGCTCGTCGATGGCGCCGGCGCGCGCCTTCATGTTCTCGGTCTTCTCCTCGGCGCGCTGGATCGCCAGGCCGACGTCGCCCATCTCCTCGGAGATGCCGGAGAAGGCCTCGTTGATCTTGGTCTGCGCCTCGGCGGCGGTGTACGTCGCCTTGATCGTCTCCTTGCGGGTACGGAAGGAGTCGACCTTGGCCTGCAGCCGCTGGGAGGCGAGCGTGAGCTTCTCCTCCTCGCCCTGCAGCTGCTGGTACTGCGCGCGCAGGTCGTTGAGCTGGGAGTCCAGCCCGGACCGGCGGGTCAGCGCCTCGCGGGCGAGGTCCTCGCGGCCCACCTGCAGCGCCTTCTTGCCCTGGTCGGTCAGCTTGTTCTGCTGCTGCTCGAGCTGGTTGATCTGCAGCTCGAGACGCTTGCGCGAGGTGGCGACGTCGGCGACCCCCCGACGGACCTTCTGCAGCATCTCCAGCTGGCGCTGGTAGGAGTAGTCGAGCGTCTCGCGAGGATCCTCGGCCCGGTCCAGGGCCTTGTTGGCCTTGGCCTTGAAGATCATCGACATTCTTTTCATCACGCTCATCGCGCGGCGCCGGTCCCTTCGTGCTGTGCCTCAGTCGCATACTGGGCTCAATGACCACTGCTGGGGTTCTTATCACCCTACGCGTTAACGCGCGAGGCAGCCACGATGTTCGCAGCCGGTAGGCTGACCCCGTGTTCAAGCGTCGTACCCCGGAAGCCCCGCCGAATCCTCCTCAGGTAGTAACGCCGAAGCCGGGAGGCAAGGGGCGCCCCACGCCGAAGCGCAGCGAGGCCGAGAAGCGCCGCCGCCAGCCGATCACCGCACCGGCCACCCGCAAGGAGGCCTACAAGAAGGTGCGGGAGCGGCAGGCGGACGAGCGCCAGCGTGCGCGCGCCGGCATGGCCCGCGGGGACGAGAAGTACCTCCTCAAGCGGGACAAGGGCCCGGTCCGGCGGCTCGCCCGCGACTACGTGGACGCGCGCCGCACCGTCGGCTCGTACCTCATGTACGCGATGTTCGCGATCGTGCTGCTGAGCCTGCTGCCGATCCCGGCGGCCAAGCTGCTGGTGCTGTTCGCGCCGCCGCTGCTGCTGGTCGTGGTGTTCGGCGAGGGCCTGATGCTGAGCCGGGGCGTGAAGAAGCTCGCCGCCGAGCGGCATCCGGACGAGGACACCAAGGGCGTCGGGATGTACGCGGCGATGCGCGCGATGCAGATCCGCCGGCTGCGGATGCCCGGGCCGCAGGTGAAGATCGGCGAGAAGGACAAGGTCTGACGCGGCGCCCTCGGCGCCCTCGCGACACGGGAGCGTCCGGGCCGCGGTGCCCCCGCCCGGACCGGCGGTGATCTCCGCCGGGCTAGGGTCGTGGGCATGGAGTTCCGATACCTGGGCCGGAGCGGTCTGAAGATCAGCGAGATCGCGTACGGCAACTGGCTCACCCACGGCTCCCAGGTCGAGGAGGACGCGGCGCGCGCGTGCGTGCGCGCGGCCCTCGACGAGGGGATCACCACCTTCGACACCGCGGACGTCTACGCCGGGACGCGCGCCGAGGAGGTCCTCGGCCGCGCCCTGAAGGGGCAGCGCCGCGAGGGGCTGGAGATCTTCACCAAGGTCTACTGGCCCACCGGGCCCGGCGTGAACGACCGGGGGCTGTCCCGCAAGCACATCATGGAGTCGATCAACGGCTCGCTGCGCCGTCTCGGCACCGACTACGTGGACCTGTACCAGGCCCACCGGTTCGACTACGAGACGCCGCTGGAGGAGACCCTCCGCGCGTTCGACGACCTCGTCCGGCAGGGCAAGGTGCTGTACGTCGGCGTGTCGGAGTGGCGCGCGGAGCAGATCGAGCAGGCCCTGAAGATCGCCGACGAGATGGGGTTCGACCGGATCGTGTCGAGCCAGCCGCAGTACTCGATGCTGTGGCGGGTCATCGAGGAGGAGGTCGTCCCGCTGTGCGAGCGCGAGGGGATCGGCCAGATCGTCTGGTCGCCGATCGCGCAGGGCGTGCTGACCGGCAAGTACAAGCCGGGCCAGCCGCCGCCCGCGGGGTCGCGGGGCACCGACGACAAGGGCGGCGCCGACATGATCCGCCGGATGATGGACGACGACCTGCTGACCCGCGTGCAGAACCTGAGGCCGATCGCCGACGACCTCGGCCTGTCGATGGCGCAGCTCGCCGTCGCGTGGACGCTGCAGAACCCGAACGTGTCGGCGGCGATCGTCGGCGCGTCGCGTCCGGAGCAGGTCGTCGACAACGTGAAGGCGGCCGGCGTGAAGCTGGACGCCGACGTGCTGAAGCGGATCGACGACGTGCTCGGCGACGTCGTGATCCGGGACGCGTCGAAGACCGCCAGCCCGCGCACCCGCCCGTGAGCTGAGGCGGGCCGGAGCGGCGAGGGGCCGCGGGACGGGCGTCCCGCGGCCCCTTCCGCGTCCGGCGGCCGTCCGGCGTCACTCCGGGTCGTGCAGGCTCATCCCGTAGACGACGGTCTCGCCGTCCAGCAGCGTCACCTTGTCGACCTCGCCGGCGCGCAGGCTCCGCCAGTTCTCGCCCAGCCAGCTCTCCGCGTCCGACTGGGTGGAGAAGGTCTCCTCGGACGTGCCGGCCGCCTGCCCGTCGGCCTTCTCCAAACGCCAGCTCCACGCCATCGCGCTCGACCTCCCTCGTCGCGGGTGAGACTAGCCGTTCCGGTCAGGAGGCGGCCTCGATGGCGCGCCGCAGGGCGTCCGGGGTCTGGGTGTCGGACGAGGAGAGCAGCCGGCCGTTCACGCGCACCGACGGCGTCCCCTGGACCCCGGACGAGATGTAGGACTCGCTGACCCGCGCGACGTCGGCGGCGTACCGCTGCCCGGTGACGCAGGTCTTGAAGTCGTCGCCGGTGAGGCCGAGGGGCGCGGCCCAGGCGAGGAGGTCGG
The DNA here is from genome assembly GCF_040651755.1 of Actinomadura sp. NPDC048394. Lineage (NCBI taxonomy): Bacteria > Bacillati > Actinomycetota > Actinomycetes > Streptosporangiales > Thermomonosporaceae > Actinomadura > Actinomadura sp. NPDC048394. The sequence goes on from NZ_JBEZJL010000018.1 coordinate 107,407, forward strand.
AGGTGGCGTAGCCCTGGGTGCTCTCGGACGGCTGGTGCGCGTAGAGGGCGTCCTGGTAGGACAGCCAGCGCGCGCCTTCGCGGACGCAGCGCAGCGCGGACGCGGCCCGGGTGGAGTTGCCGTGCTGCGGTTCGGTGCCCGCCCCGAAGATGACCATGGGGTGGAAGACGACCTTCGCTTCGCCCGCCACGGCCACCTGCTTGAGCATCGGGTCGTTGGTGCGGTCGAAGTTGCCGCAGGGCGGGCAGGAGAAGTCCTCGTAGATGTCGACGACCGGGGACGTGACGCCGGGCCGGGCCATGGTGAGGCTGCCGTCGGGGTTCGGGATCGCCTCCGCGCCGCCGGCGATCTTGCCGGCCTGCAGGTTCGTGCCGTCGGATCCGCCGCCGTCCGCGCGGTTCCCGCCGTCGTCGCCGCCGTTCCCGACGATCAGGACGACGGCGGCGACCGCGACGAGCACGAGCACGAGACCGCCGCCGATCAGCGCGATCAGCAGGCCGGGGCCGCGGCGCGGCGGGGGCGGCGGGCCGGGCTGCCAGCCCTGCGGCGGGGGCACGGTGATCGGCGGCCTCGGCGCGCCGCCCGGCTGCGGTGCGGCGCCCGGCGGTGCGGCGCCGGGAGGCGGCGCGGGAGGCGGGCCGTAGGGCGGCTGCGGCCCCTGGTCCGGCCAGGGCGGGGTCGGGGGGTTGCCCACCGGGGGTCTCCTTCTGCCGGGAGGTCGTGATCCTTCCAGGTGAGCGTATACAGGCGGGCCCGTAGAGTTTCGGACCGATATGGACATCGAACTCCGCGGTATCGCCGCGCCGGGCGGCTGGCCCGGGGACGGCTGCCGCTGCGCGTCCTGCGGGCGGCTGCGCGCCGCCGGCGTGCGGCACGAACCGGCCACCGTGCTCGTCGACGGCGTCCCGCTGGAGGATCTCCCGCGGACGGAGGTCCCCGGCGGGCTCGACGTCCGGGCTCCCGGCGGCCGGGTCCTGGTGGCGGCCGGGCCGGGCGCCAGGCCTGAGCCGGTGCCGGACGCGCTCTACGACGCCGTCCTGCTCGATCTGGCGGGTTCTCCCGAGCATCTCGGCTACCTGCGCCATGTGGGGGCGGTGACGGCCGGGACGCGCGTGATGGCCGTCCACGTGGACCACCGGATGCCGTCCCCGGCGGAGCTGGAGCGGCGCATGGCGTTCTGGCTGCGGCCGCAGGACGGCCCGTTCCGGACACTGCTGCTCGGCGGGTCGCGGTCGGGGAAGTCGGCGGAGGCCGAGCTGCGGTTGGCGGGCTCCCCCGACGTCCTCTACGTGGCGACGGGCCCGGTCCGCGACGACGACCCGGAGTGGAGCGCGCGGGTCGAGGCGCACCGGAGCCGCCGTCCCGCCTGGTGGCGGACGGCCGAGACGACCGATCTCGCGGGGGTGCTGGCGTCGGCGTCCGGGGCCGTCCTGGTGGACGGCGTCGGGACGTGGCTGGCGGCGGAGATGGACGAGTCGGGCGCGTGGGAGGACCCGCCGCGGGTTCTGCCGAGGCTGGACGCGCTGGTCGAGGCGTGGCGCGGCACCGCGGCGCGGGTCGTCGCGGTGTCCGACGAGGTCGGGCTGTCGCTGGTGCCCACGACCGCGTCGGGGCGGGCGTTCCGCGACATGCTCGGGCTGGCCAACCAGCGGCTCGCCGCCGAGTCGGAGGAGGCGGCGCTGGTGGTGGCGGGCCGCGTCCTGGAGCTGCCGTGAGGGGCGCCGGGGCCGGGCTGCGGCTGGCCGTGACGCTGCTCACGATCGTTCCGCTGCGCACGCCCGAGGTGGATCGGGACACGGGTCGGGCGGCGATGCTGGCGGCGCCGCTCGTCGGGCTGATCACCGGCGGCGCCGCCGCGCTCGTGCTGCTGCTGGGCGACGCGCTGGACCTGTCCGGGCTGCTCGCCGCCGCCCTCGCGGTGGGGGCGGCGGCGGTGCTCACCCGGGCGCTGCACCTGGACGGCCTCGCCGACCTCGCGGACGGCCTCGGCAGCGGGCGCCCCGCCGAGGACGCGCTGGCGATCATGAAGCGGTCCGACATCGGCCCGTTCGGCGTGGTGACGCTGCTGCTCGTCGTGCTGGTCCAGGTCGCGGCGCTCGCGTCGGCGCCGCACGCCGCGGTCGCCGCGCTGATCGCCGGGGTGACGGGCCGGCTGGCGCTGCCGTGGGCGTGCCGCGCGGGCGTCCCGGCGGCCCGTCCGGGCGGGCTGGGGGCGCTGGTCGCGGGGACCGTCCCGGCACGCGGCGCGGTCACCGTCACCGCGGCGGTCCTGGTCGCCGCCGGGGCCGCCGGCGCGGCGTCCGGCGGCCCCGGCGGCGCCCTGCACGGGCTCGCGGCGGTCGTGCTCGGCCTGGCCGCCGCGCTGCTGATGCTCCGGCACGCCGTCCGGCGGCTGGGCGGCGTCACCGGCGACGTCCTCGGCGCGCTGGTGGAGATCGCCACGACCGCCGCCCTGCTGGTCCTCGCGGCGCTCCCCTGACGGCTCAGGGGGTGAGGGCGCGGCGGGCGTAGGCGCGGACGTCGGCGTCCGGGTCGGACCGGGCAGCGCTCAGCGCCTCGACCGTCTCGCCCGTGCGCGGCTGGGACGCCAGCGCGATCACAGCGGCCTTGCGGACGTCGAGGTGCGGGTCGTCCAGCGCCTTGATCAGCGGGACGGACGCCACGCCCGGATCGGCCCCGGCGAGGCCCCGCGCGGCGCCCGCGCGGACCTGCCAGGCCGGGTCGTGCAGCGCCGCGGCCGCCGCCCCGTCCAGCGGCGGCGGGCATCCGACGCCCGCGAGCGCCTCGAACGCGGCGGCGCGGACGAGGTCGTCGGCGTCCTCGATGAGCCCGCCGAGGGCACCGGACGCCGCCGGGTCGCCGATCGTGCCGAGCCCGTGCGCGACGGCGATCCGCACCTCGCGGGACGCGTCGCCGGCCGCGCGCGCGACCCCGTCCGCCGCGTCGTGCGCGACCAGCCCGCGGACGGCCTGCAGCCGGACGCGGTGGTCGGGGTCGCCGAGCGCGCCCGCGAACACGTCCGGATCGCCGAGGCGGAGCGCGCGCAGGACGTCCAGGACCGCGGCACGCACCTGCGCGTCCGGAACGTCCAGGGCGCCGCTCAGCGCGTCGCGGACCGCCCCGGTGGCGGGCAGCACCTCGACGAGCTCGCGCAGCGCCGTCGCGGCGGCGTGCCGGACGGAGCCGTGCGCGTCGGCGAGCGCGGTGGCGAGGGCCCCGGCGACGCCGTCGGGGACGACCTCGGTGAGGGTGGCGACGGCGGCGCGGCGCACCTTCGGGTCGGGGTCGGCCAGGTAGGCGGCGATCGCGCCGACGTCCGGCTGGGTCTCGGCGAGCCGCTGCAGTTCCAGCAGCCGCGGGGACCGTCCGACGGACGCCGCCGGGCGGGCCTCCGCGGCCGGGCGGGCGGCCACGGAGACCCGCCCGGCGGACGCGGCGCCGGACGGCGAGGGGCCTAGGACCTGCGGCTCGGCGCCCTCCGGCACGGTGAACTCCTCCACCGGCACCAGGTACGGCGCGACCGGCCGCTTGACGAACTCCATCGCGCCGTCGTCGCAGCGCCGCAGGTTGAGGTGGAACATCCACTCCTCGTCGTCGCGTTCGGGCAGGTCGGCGCGGTCGTGGTAGAGGCCCCAGCGGCTCTCGGTGCGGGTCAGGGACGACCGCGCGGCCATCTCGGCGCAGTCGCGGATGAAGGTGACCTCGGCGCAGCGCATCAGCTCGTGCGGGGTCCGCGCGCCCATCGCGGCGATCTCGGTCTCCATCCGCGCGAACGTCTCGACGGCGATGTCCAGCCTGGTCCGCGTCTTCGGCGGCGCGACGTAGTCGTTGACGAACCGGCGCAGCTTGTACTCGACCTGCGGCTGCGGCGGGCCTCCGGGGTTGCGCAGCGGCCGGTAGATCAGCTCGTGCGCGGCGCGGATCTGGTCCTCCGGCAACGCGGCGGGCGCGCCGAGATGCGCGGACGCGTGCGCGCCCGCGAGGTCGCCGAACACGAACGCGCCGATCATGTAGTTGTGCGGCACGCAGGCCAGGTCGCCCGCCGCGTACAGGCCCGGGACGGTGGTGCGGGCGTTCTCGTCCACCCAGACGCCGGACGCCGAGTGCCCGCCGCACAGGCCGATCTCGGAGATGTGCATCTCCACGTCGTGCGTGCGGTAGTCGTGGCCGCGACCGGCGTGGAACGTCCCGCGGGTCGGCCGCTCGGTGGTGTGCAGGATGCCTTCGAGCGCGGTCAGCGTCTCGTCCGGCAGGTGCGTGAGCTTGAGGTAGATCGGCCCGCGCGCGGAGTCGATCTCCCGCTTGACCTCGGACATCATCTGCCCGGACCAGTAGTCGCAGTCGACGAACCGGGTGCCCTCGGCGTTGACCTGGTACCCGCCGAACGGGTTGGCGACGTAGGCGCAGGCGGGCCCGTTGTAGTCCTTGATGAGCGGGTTGATCTGGAAGCACTCGATGCCGCTCAGCTCGGCGCCCGCGTGGTAGGCCATCGCGTAGCCGTCGCCCGCGTTGGTGGGGTTCTCGTACGTCCCGTACAGGTAGCCGGACGCGGGCAGGCCGAGCCGCCCGCACGCGCCCGTCGCGAGGATCACCGCGCCGGCCGACACGGTGACGAACTCGCCGCTGCGGGTGTCGAACCCGACCGCCCCGACGGCTCGCCCGCCGGACGTCAGGACGCGCACCGGCATGACGCGGTTCTCGATCGTCACCTTCTCCCGGATGGACCGCTGCCGCAGCACCCGGTACAGCACCTTCTTGACGTCCTTGCCCTCGGGCATCGGCAGCACGTAGGAGCCCGACCGGTGGACGCGGCGCACCGCGTACTCGCCGTGCTCGTCCTTCTCGAACTTCACGCCGTACTTCTCGAGCCGCTTCACCATCGCGAACCCGCGCGTGGCGGTCTGGTGGACGGTCCGCTGGTTCACGATGCCGTCGTTGGCGCGGGTGATCTCGGCGACGTAGTCCTCCGGCGTCGCCTTGCCCGGGATGACCGCGTTGTTCACCCCGTCCATGCCCATGGCGAGCGCCCCGGAGTGCCGGACGTGCGCCTTCTCCAGCAGCAGCACGGACGCGCCGTGCTCGGCCGCGGTGATCGCGGCCATCGTCCCGGCGGTGCCGCCGCCGATCACCAGCACGTCGGCGCTCAGCTCGCGCCGCTCGGTCGCGGCGGGGATCTCCATCACACGGTCTCCTTCGTGTCGGTGCGCGCCCCGAGCGCCGCCAGGACCTCGTCGCGGGAGGCGGCGGCGGGGAACCGCGCGGCGACGCCGCCCGCGCCGAGGACGGCGATCCGGTGCCCGACCAGCAGCGCCTCGTCCACGTCGTGGGTGACGAACACGACGGTCGCGGGCGCGTCCGCGAGCACGTCGAGGAGCAGCCGCTGCATGCTCGCGCGGGTCTGCGCGTCGAGCGCGCCGAACGGCTCGTCCATGAGGATCGCGCGGGGCCGGGCGGCGAGGGTGCGGGCGAGCTGGACGCGCTGGCGCATCCCGCCGGACAGCTCGCGCGGCAGCCGCCCGGCGGCGTCGCCGAGCCCGACGCGGGCCAGCCAGCGGTCCGCCTCGGCGCGCCGCTCCGCCCGCCGCACGCCGCGCAGCGACAGCGCCAGCTCGACGTTGCGGCGCGCGGTCCGCCACGGCAGCAGCGCGTCGTCCTGGAACATCAGCGCCCGGTCGGCGGACGGCCCGGTGACGGGCTCGCCGCCGGCGAGGACGCGCCCGGACGCGGCGGGCAGCAGCCCGGCGAACGCGCGCAGCAGCGTCGACTTCCCGCAGCCGGACGGGCCGAGCACGGCGAGGATCTCGCCGGCCCCGGCGGTCAGGTCGAGGCCGGTGACGACGGCCCGGCCGCCGTAGCCGAGCGTGACGTCCTCGGCCCGCAGTTCGAGGCCCTTCATGACCGGTCCTCCCTCGGCAGCCAGCGGGTCAGCCGGCGGCCGGTCAGCTCCACGGCGGCGGAGGTGAGGTAGCCGAGCAGCCCGATGGTGGCCATCCCGACGAGCACGCCGGGGTAGTCGACGATCGTGTACGCCTGCCAGGTGCGGTAGCCGACGCCGAAGTCGCCGGAGATCATCTCGGCGGAGATCACGCAGATCCACGCGACGCCCATCCCGATGGACAGGCCGCCGAACACGCCCGGCAGGATCCCCGGCAGGACGACCCCGAGCAGCACCCGGATCCGGCTGCCGCCCAGCGTGCGGACGGCGTCCTCCCACACGACCGGCAGGGCCTTCACCGCGTGCCGGGTACCGACGAGGACGGGGAAGAACGCGGCGGCGAAGGTGATGAACACGATGCCCTGCTCGTTCGCGGGGAACAGCAGGATCGCGACCGGCACCAGCGCGATCGCCGGGATCGGCCGGGCGACCTCGAACAGCGGCTGCAGCAGGTCGCCCGCCCACCGGGACCGGGCGGTCGCGACGCCCGCCGCGACGCCGAGGACGGCGGCGAGCGCGAACCCGGTGAGGATGCGGACGAGGCTCTGCGCGACGTCCTGCCAGTACTGCGCGTGCTCGACCTGGCGGCCGAACTCGTGCAGCACGTCGGCCGGGCCGGGGAACCGGTCGAACCTGACCCACAGCCGGACGTTCGCGGCGGTGAGCAGCTGCCACACCGCGAGCGCGGCGAGGAGGGACGCGGCGCGGACGGGCCAGCGGAGGAGGCGGCTCACGCGCTCTTCACCGCCTCGTCGTAGGTGACGACCTTGGCGCCGGAGTGCGCGGCGACGTACTTGCGGGCGCCCTCGTCCGTGGCGAACGGCTTGAACCTCTCGTCCGCCTTGGCCGACGGGTCCTCCACCCACACGTCCTTGTCGGCGAACCAGCGGGTGCCGGTCGTCGCGTCCGGGATGTAGACGGCTCGGAGCTTCTTCCCCTGGCCCTGCAGCGCCCGCACGTTCTTCAGCAGGCAGACCGGGTCGGCGACGGGACGCGTCCTCTCCTCGCCCTGCACCCATACCTCGCCCGCGGTCTTCGGGTCGTCCACCTGGGTCCTGCACACCTCGTCGGTCCCGGTGATGGCCGCAGGGTTGGCGGTGGACGCGGCGTCGTGGTCGTAGGACGCGCCGTACGCCTTCCTGATGTAGGCGTCGTTGATGAAGGGCCCGACTTCCAGGGGCGTCTGGATGACCCCGATCGACTTCAGGAACGGGACGTCGTGCACGAACGCGTCCTTCAGCCCCTGCTTGATGGTGGGGTCGAAGGTGGCGACGCCGCCCGCGCCGTTGTAGAGGTAGACGGTCTCGGCGGGCAGCCCGGTGGTGGACGCGACCGACTCGGCCGCTTCCAGGGGATGCTGGTGCAGGTAGTTCGTCGCGTCGATCTGCGCGCGCAGGAACGCGTCCAGCACCTTGCCGTTCTTCTCGGCGAACTGGTTGCGCACCACCACGCCGTGGAACGTCGGCACGTCCAACTGGCCGCCGTCATAGAGCAGCCGTGCCTGCCCCTTGTTCACCAGCAGGCCGGGCCAGGCGACGAACTGGGCGAACGCCGCGGCGCTCCCCGCCTGCAGCGCCGACGCGCCCACCGTGGGCTGCTGGTTCTCGATCTTCACGTCCTTGGCGGGATCCAGCCCGTACTTGCGGGCCGCCTGGACGAACGTGCCGTGCCCGGCCGAGCCGACGCTCGTCGAGACCGTCTTCCCCTTGAGGTCGCGCAGCGTCCTCGCCTTCGAGCCCGGGGCGACGACGACGCCGTTCAGCGAGCCGCGCATGTTGTAGCCGGTCACCGACACCCACGACGTCTTCGCGTCGCCGCCCTGCGCCTGCGCCCGCGACCCGTTGATGAGCAGCGGGTAGTCGCCCATCGAACCGATGTCGATCTTCCCGGCGAGCATCTGCGCGGTGATCGGCGCGCCGGTGTCGTAGTCGCGCCACACCACCGAGTACTCCGTGCCGTCCTGCTTCCCGAGCGCCTTCAGCCGCTTCTCGAAGTAGCCGAGCGAGCGCAGCAGCGTCCCCGCGGTGACGGTGTTGATGGTCTTGGACTGGTACCCCACGACGATCTGCCCCGAGCCCCCGCCGCCGGCGGCGTTCCCGGCCACCGTGCAGCCGGCCGCGAGCGGGAGGAGGGCGGCCGCCGCGGCCAGCGTCGTCTTCATCGCGTTCATCGGATTCCTTCAGCGCAGCAGGTACGGCATGTCGATGGTCACGGCCCCGGTCGGGCACCTGTCGGCGCACGGCCCGCAGTACCAGCACTCGTCGACGTGCATGTACGCCTTGCCGGTCTCCGGGTGGACGGCGAGGGCGTCCAGCGGGCACACGTCGATGCACAGCGTGCAGCCGTCGATGCAGAGCGCCTCGTCCACCGTCACGGGGACATCGGCGCGGTTCTCCACGAGGGACATGGGTCCTCCAGGGTGTGCGGGCATGCGGGACTCGCCGCGCGGCGCTGCGCGGCACCGGCCGGGCGGCCGGAGAAGGGTCAGGCGCGGCTCATGGAGCCGCTCATCGTGATCCGGTCGCCGCGGAAGCGGATGAACTCCAGGTCCACGGGGCGCCCGTCCGACAGGTGGGTGAGGCGCTCGAGCATCAGCAGGGCGGCGCCGCGCGGGGCGTCCAGGGTGGCGGCGGAGTGCGGGTCGGCGTTGACCGCCTCGAGCATCACCTCGGCGCGGCCGAGCGGCTGCCCGGCGATGCGCTCGAGCAGCACGAAGATGTCGTTGCGGACCAGGTCCTCGGCCAGCAGCGGCTCGCCGAGGTCGCGCGGGATGTAGGTGAGGTCGAGCGAGAGCGGCAGCCCGTTCAGCCGCCGGATCCGCTCGATGTAGACGACCGGCTCGCCGCCGGGCGTGCCGAGCCGGGAGGAGATCTCGCGGGACGGGGTGATCAGCCCGGTCAGCCGCACCTCGTTGGCGACCTCGCCGTGCTCGCGCAGCGTCTCGGCGAGGCCGAGCAGCCGCTCCAGCCCGTGCGGGTACTTCTCGGCGACCGCGTGCGTGCCGACGCCGGGACAGCGCTCGATGAGCCCCTCGGCGCGCAGCAGCGCGAGGGCCTCCCGGACGGTGTTGCGGGACGCGCCGAACTCGCGGACGAGCTCGGCCTCGGCGGGCAGCGCGCCGCTGCGCAGGTCGCCGTAGAGCACCTGGCGGCGCAGGACGTCCGCGACCTGGCGGGCCCGGTCGGCGCGCGGCCGGCGGGCCTCGGCGGCCGCCGGCGGGGCCGCCGCGGGGGCCGGTCCCGGCGCCGTGCGGGTGTCGTCTCTCCTGGTCACGGCCATAAACCTACTAAATCGATGGGAATAGGTGAATAGTGCGCCCGTTGCGCCACCCCGAAAATCCGCGGCACCCCTGTGACCTGCGCGGACGCGCCGTGCGTCCGGCGTCCCGCCACCCGCCGCGCCGCCTCCGCCGGCCGGCCGCCCCGGCGCACCGCCCCGCCCGCACGCCGGGTATCTTGCCCGCGCGCCCCGCCCCCCGCACCGCGCCCGCACCGCGCCCGGCCGGCGCCCGGCCGGCGCCCGGCCGGTGCCCGGCCCGTGCCGCGGCGCGATCGCGGCAGGCAGCGGCAAGGTTCCGGGCCCGGCAATGCTTGATCCAAAAGGGCGAAACCGGTCACCGGGAGGACTAACATCGGGCTACGTGACGAGCATCGGACTTGACAGCGCAGACCTGGCCGGCCTCGACGTCGACGCCATCGTGATCGGAGCCGTCCCGGCGGACGCGGGGGCCAAGCCCGCCGCCGGCGCCGAGGACCTCGACCGCGCCCTGGACGGGAGGCTCGCCGCGGCGCTCGGCGCCCTCGGCGCCACCGGCAAGCCCGGCGAGATCACCAAGCTGCCCACGCTGGGCGCCGTCGCCGCCCCGGTGATCGTCGCCGCCGGGCTGGGCGACGCCCCCTCCGCCGAGGACCTGCGCCGCGCCGCCGGCGCCGCCGTCCGCGCGCTCGCCGGCACCGGGAAGGTCGCCGTCGCGCTGCCCGCCGCGGACGCCGCCGAGGCCGAGGCCGTCGCGCTCGGCGCGCTGCTCGGCGCCTACTCCTTCGACTCCTACCGGACCGGCGACGGCCACAAGAGCCCCGTCGCCGAGATCCGGCTCGCCGCCCCCGCCGCCACCGACGTGGCCGTGGAGCGCGCCCGCGTGCTCGCCGACGCCGTCAACCTCGTCCGCGACCTGGTCAACACCCCGCCGTCCGACCTCACCCCCGAGGACCTCGCCAACGAGGCCGAGCGGGTCGCCCGCGAGAGCGGCCTCGGCATCGAGGTCCTCGACGAGAAGGCGCTCGTCGACGGCGGCTACGGCGGCATCACCGGCGTCGGGCAGGGCTCGGTGAACCCGCCGCGCCTCGTCCGGCTCGCCTACTCCCACCCCGAGGCGTCCAAGACCCTCGCGCTGGTCGGCAAGGGCATCACGTTCGACTCCGGTGGCCTGTCGCTGAAGCCGACCGGCTCCATGGACTGGATGAAGTCCGACATGGGCGGCGCCGGCGCCGTGCTCGGCGCGCTGGCCGCCATCGCCGAGCTCGCCCCGAAGGTCAACGTCGTCGGCTACCTCGCCATCGCCGAGAACATGCCGAGCGGCAGCGCCCAGCGCCCGTCCGACGTGCTGCGCATCTACGGCGGCAAGACCGTCGAGGTCCTCAACACCGACGCCGAGGGCCGCCTCGTGCTCGCCGACGCGCTGGTCCGCTCCGGCGAGGACTCCCCCGACCTGATCGTGGACGTGGCGACGCTGACCGGCGCGCAGCTGGTCGCGCTCGGCAGCCGGACCGCCGGGGTCATGGCCAACGACGACGACGTCCGTGAGAAGGTGGTGGCGGCGGCCGAGCGCGCCGGGGAGGCGTCCTGGGGCATGCCGCTGCCGGCCGAGCTGCGCAAGGGGCTCGACTCGGCGGTGGCCGACCTCGCCAACATCAGCGGCGACCGCTGGGGCGGCATGCTCGTCGCCGGCGTGTTCCTGAAGGAGTTCGTGCCGGACGGCGTGAAGTGGGCGCACCTCGACATCGCCGGCCCCTCGTTCCAGCAGGGCGAGGCCTACGGGTACACCCCGAAGGGCGGCACCGGCGCGGCGACCCGCACGCTCGTGCAGATCGCCGAGGACCTCGCCGCCGGGATCCTGTAGGGCCGCCGGGATTTCGCGGGGGGCCGCCCGGCACCGGCCGGGGCGGGACACAATAGATTTTCTCGTGGCGGTGGGGGCCCGTTGCAGGTTCGCCCCGCCCGAGGGCGCCGCGGCCCGCGCGGTGCCGTCTCCGGGAAAGGGAGCGTCCAGTGGCGAATAACGGCCCCTACGACATCGTGGTCCTGGGTGCCGGCAGCGGCGGCTACGCGTGCGCGCTGCGCGCCGCCGAACTCGGCAGGTCCGTCGCGCTCGTCGAGCGCGACGAGTCGCTCGGCGGGACGTGCCTCAACCGGGGCTGCATCCCCACCAAGGCGCTGCTGCACGCGGCCGAGGTGGCGGACCAGACCCGCGAGGCGGCGAAGTTCGGCGTCAAGGCGGTGTTCGAGGGCATCGACGTCGCCGGCGTGAACGCCTACAAGGACAAGGTCGTCTCCACGACCGTCAAGGGCCTCACCGGGCTGATCAAGTCGCGCGGCATCGAGGTCGTGCACGGCGAGGGCCGGCTGGCCGGCCCGACGACCGTCGAGGTCCGCACGCCCGCCGGCGAGACCCGCGCGCTGGAGGCCCAGCACATCGTGCTCGGCACCGGGTCGGCGCCGAAGTCGCTGCCCGGCCTGGAGATCGACGGCGAGCGCGTCATCTCCAGCGACCACGCGCTGCGGCTGGAGCACGTGCCCGGCTCGGTCGTCATCCTCGGCGGCGGCGTCATCGGCGTGGAGTTCGCCAGCGTGTGGCGCTCGTTCGGCGCCGAGGTCACCATCGTCGAGGCCCTCCCCCACCTGCTGCCGCTGGAGGAGGAGTCCAGCTCCAAGCGGCTCGAGCGGGCGTTCCGCAAGCGCGGCATCAAGTTCGAGCTCGGCACCCGCTTCGAGAGCGCCAAGACCACCCAAGGCGGCATCTCCGTCACGCTGGAGGGCGGCAAGGTCGTCGACGCGGAGCTGCTGCTCGTGGCGGTCGGCCGCGGACCGGTCTCCGACGGCATCGGCCTCGCCGAGGCCGGCGTCGAGCTGGAGCGCGGCTACGTCAAGGTCGACGAGTACTGCCGCACCAGCGTCCCCACCATCTCGGCCGTCGGCGACCTCGTCGCCACGCCGCAGCTGGCCCACGTCGGCTTCGCCGAGGGCATCCTCGTCGCCGAGCGGCTCGGCGGGCTCGCCCCCGCGCCGATCGACTACGACGGCGTGCCGCGCATCACCTACTCCGATCCCGAGGTCGCCTCGGTGGGCATCACCTCCGCGGTGGCCCGCGAGCGCGGGTACGAGATCAACGAGGTCACCTACGACCTGGCCGGCAACCCCAAGAGCAAGATCCTGGGCACGCAGGGCGAGGTCAAGGTGATCGCGGCCGTGGACGGGCCGGTCCTCGGCCTGCACATGGTCGGCGCGCGCGTCGGCGAGCTGATCGCCGAGGGCCAGCTCATCTACAACTGGGAGGCCCTCCCGAGCGAGGTCGCCCAGCTGATCCACCCCCACCCGACCCAGTCCGAGGCGGTCGGCGAGGCGCATCTCGCGCTCGCCGGCAAGCCGTTGCACGTGCACGGCTGAACAACCGCGCACAGTATTTCTCTAAGGAGTCGCTGAGAGCCATGCCGGTCTCCGTCACTATGCCCCAGCTCGGCGAGAGCGTCACCGAGGGCACCGTCACCCGCTGGCTGAAGAAGGAGGGTGAGCGCGTCGAGACCGACGAGCCGCTTCTCGAAGTGTCGACCGACAAGGTCGACACCGAGATCCCCTCCCCCGCCTCGGGCATCCTGACCAGCATCACCGTCGCCGAGGACGAGACCGTCGAGGTCGGCGCCGAGCTGGCCGTCATCGGCGACGAGGGCGACGCCCCGTCCGGCGCCCCGGCGCAGGACCAGGCGCCCGCCGCGCAGGAGGCCCCGGCGCAGGAGCAGGCCCCGGCGCCGCAGCCCGAGCCCGAGCCCCAGCAGCCGCAGGCGCAGCAGGCGCCGCCGCCCGCCGCGTGGCCGCCGCCCGCGCAGCAGCAGCCCGCCGCGCCGCCGGCCCCCGCGCCCGCGCCGCAGCAGCCCGCGGCCCCGGCTCCGGCCCCGGCGTCCCAGCAGCCCCCGGCGCCCGCGCAGGAGGCCGCGCCCGCGGCGACCGCCGGCGAGGGCCCGTACGTGACGCCGCTGGTCCGCAAGCTCGCCGCCGAGCACGACGTGGACCTGTCCACGGTGAAGGGCACCGGCGTCGGCGGCCGGATCCGCAAGCAGGACGTGCTGGAGGCCGCGCGCGCCGCGCAGGCCGCCCGCCAGCAGGCGCAGCAGGCCCCGGCCCCGGCGCCGGCCGCTCCCGCCGCCGCTCCGGCCCGTCCGGCCGGCCGGCACGCGGCCCCGGCGCCCGAGGGCGCCCCGGCCGAGCAGCTCGCGCTGCGCGGCCGCACCGAGAAGATGTCCCGGATCCGGCAGACGATCGCCCGCCGCATGGTGGAGTCGCTGCAGGTGTCGGCGCAGCTGACCACCGTGGTCGAGGTGGACATCACCAAGATCGCGCGGCTGCGGGAGCAGGCCAAGGCCGACTTCCAGGCCCGCGAGGGCGTCAAGCTGTCGTTCCTGCCGTTCTTCGCGCTCGCCACCGTCGAGGCGCTGAAGGCGCACCCGAAGGTCAACGCGGTCATCGACAGCGAGACCAACGAGGTCACCTACCACGACGTGGAGAACCTCGGCATCGCCGTCGACGTGCCCGAGCGCGGCCTGATGGTCCCGGTCGTGCACAACGCCGGGCAGCTGAACCTGGGCGGCCTGGCGCAGCGGATCGCCGACCTCGCCGAGCGGACCCGCACCAACAAGGTGCACCCGGACGAGCTGGCCGGCGGCACGTTCACGCTGACCAACACCGGCAGCCGCGGCGCGCTGTTCGACACCCCGATCCTCAACCAGCCGCAGGTCGGCATGCTCGGCACCGGCGCCGTCGTCAAGCGGCCCGCCGTCATCGACGACCCGGAGCTGGGCGAGGTCATCGCGGTCCGGTCGATGGTCTACCTGGCGCTGACCTACGACCACCGGCTGATCGACGGCGCGGACGCCGCCCGCTTCCTCGGCACGATCAAGCACCGCCTGGAGGAGGGCAACTTCGAGGCCGACCTCGGCCTCTGACCGTCCCTCTCCACCCGCGACCCCGCCGCCCCACGCGGGCGGCGGGGTCCCGCGCGTTTCCGGGGAACCCCGGGACCGGCCCGGCGGAAACCCGGGACCGCGGTGAGAATCTCACCGCACGCCGGGGGCGTCCCCGTAGGGTGGGGACATGAGGGTGACCGTGACGGGCTCGTCGGGCCTGATCGGATCGGCGCTGGTGCGGGCGCTGCGGGAGGACGGGCACGACGTCGTGCGGCTGGTGCGCCGCGAGCCGGCGGCGCCCGACGAGGCGCGCTGGTCCCCGCCGGACGGGTGCGTCGAGGCGGCGGCGCTGGAGGGCGCCGACGCCGTCGTGCACCTGGCGGGCGCGGGCGTCGGCGACCGGCCGTGGACCAGGGCGTACAAGCGCCGGATCAGGGACAGCCGGCTCGACGGCACCCGGACGCTCGCGGAGGCGATCGCGGCGGCCGGCCACCGCCCGCCGGTGCTGGTGTGCGGGTCCGCGATCGGGTTCTACGGCGACACCGGCGACCGGGAGGCCGACGAGAAGTCCCCGATGGGCGCCGGGTTCCTCGCCGCGCTCGTGCGGGACTGGGAGGCCGCCGCCGCGCCCGCGCGCGAGGCGGGGGTCCGGGTCGTCCACCCGCGCACCGGGGTGGTGCTGGCGCGCGGTGGCGGGATCGTCGGGCGGACGCTGCCGCTGTTCCGGCTCGGGCTCGGCGGCCGGCTCGGCGACGGGACGCAGTGGACGAGCTGGATCTCGCTCGCCGACGAGGTCGCGGCGCTGCGGTTCCTCATCGAGCACGAGGTGTCGGGTCCGGTGAACCTGACCGCCCCGAACCCGGTGACCAACGCCGCGTACACCGCGGCGCTGGCGCGGGCGCTGCACCGCCCGGCGCGGCTGGCCGTCCCGAAGGCGGTGCTGCGGGCCGCGCTGCGCGACTTCGCCGACGAGGGCCCGCTCATCAGCCAGCGGGTGCTGCCGCGGCGGCTGGAGAACGCCGGGTTCCGGTTCCGGCATTCGGACGTCGACGCCGCGCTCGCCGCCCTCCTGTGACCGAGCCCCCGCGGCGCGCCGAGACCAAGATTCGCTAAAGTCGCGGCCGCTCCCGCCCGGTGGCCATACGGTGACATTGAGAGAGCTTGCCGACGTGGAGGGCGAATGAGCACCGACGGACAGCCGCACATCCTCGCCATCGGCGGGGGCACGTTCGTCCCGGACGGCCGGGAGGGCATCGCGCCGAGCCCGCTGATGCGCTACGCGCTCGACCTGACCGGGCAGGACCGTCCCCGGATGTGCTTCCTGACGACGGCGGTCGGCGACGGCGCCGAGTACGTCGCGCGCTTCTACGCGGGGTTCTCCCAGCTGGACGCCGAGGTCAGCCACCTGTCGCTGTTCCCGATGCCGAGCGTCGCCGACATGCGCGCGCACCTGCTCACCCAGGACCTGATCTACGTGTCCGGCGGCAGCGTCGCGAACCTCCTCGCGCTGTGGCGCCTGCACGGCCTGGACGAGATCATGCGGGAGGCGTGGCAGGAGGGCGTGGTGCTGTCCGGGCAGAGCGCGGGCGCGCTGTGCTGGCACGTCGGCGGCAACACCGACTCCTTCGGCCCGCAGCTGCGGCCGCTCACCGACGGGCTCGGCTTCCTGCCGTACTCGTGCGGGGTGCACTACGACAGCGACCCGCAGCGCCGGCCGCTGCTGCAGCAGCTCGTCGGCGAGGGCACGCTGCCCGGCGGGTACGCGGCGGACGAGTCGGTCGGCCTGCACTACGTCGGCACCGAGTTCGTCCAGGCCGTGTCGTACCGGCAGGACGCGGGCGCCTACCGGGTCGAGCCCGACGGCCCCGGCACCGCCAAGGAGACGCGGCTGGAGCCCCGCCGGCTGGCGTCCCTCTGAGGAAGCGCTCCGCGGGCGGCATAGGCTGGCGTGCGTGAGTGATCTGGACGTGCGGGGGGCCGCGCCCGAGACGCCCCCCGGCAAGGCGCCGGCGACCGGCCGGCTGGTGGTCGTCCACGCGGGCTTCGGGACCGCGGCCGTCCCCTATCTGGACGGCTGGGACCTGCAGAAACGCACGCACGCCCTGCGCGTCGACGATGTGATCCCCGACACCGTCCTGCTGATGGAGCACC
Source organism: Actinomadura sp. NPDC048394 (assembly GCF_040651755.1). Classification (NCBI taxonomy): domain Bacteria; kingdom Bacillati; phylum Actinomycetota; class Actinomycetes; order Streptosporangiales; family Thermomonosporaceae; genus Actinomadura; species Actinomadura sp. NPDC048394. The sequence goes on from NZ_JBEZJL010000018.1 coordinate 123,667, forward strand.
AGCCGGTGTACACCGCGGGCAAGCGGACCGGGGACCTCGACCGGCCGTTCGGCGACCCCGGCGCCCCGGTCGTGGACGTCGACCGCGGCGGCAAGATCACCTGGCACGGCCCGGGGCAGCTCACCGGCTACCCGATCGTCCGGCTGCCCGATCCCGCCGACGTCGTCTCCTACGTGCGGCTGCTGGAGCGGATGATGATGGCGGTCTGCGCCGAGTTCGGCCTGGAGACCACCACGGTCGAGGGCCGCAGCGGGCTGTGGGTGCCCGGCACCCCCGACCGCAAGATCGGCTCGATCGGGATCCGGGTGGCGCGCGGCGTGGCCATGCACGGGTTCATGCTGAACTGCGACAACGACATGGGCTGGTTCGACAAGATCGTGCCGTGCGGCATCCGCGACGCCGGATCCACGAACCTCAGCCGCGAGGTCGGCCGGGACGTCCCGGTGGCCGAGGTCACCCCGCTGGTGGAGCGCCACCTCGCCGAGGCGCTCGGCGCGCGGGAGACCCTCCACCGCACGACGGCCCAGCTCGCCGCCCTCGGCGCCTGAGCGTTCCGCGCCGCCGCCTGGGCGCGGCCTGAGCACGGCTCACGCGGCGGTCAGTGGTTCGGGAACATCACCTTGAAGACGGCCTGCCCCTCGTCCGCCGCGGCCTGGTAGAACGCGACCAGCGCCTCGTAGGCGGGCTTCAGGACGCGGTCGCGGGCCGCGGCGTCCATCCGGCCCGCGTCCTGCACGCCGGCCTGCACCATCACCGCGGGCTCGAACCGGCCCGCGACGCCGGCGAACGGGGTGGCGGCCAGATGGTCGGCGGCGGGCTTCACCCGGTCGGGCGCGAGGTAGATCACGTCCATGCCGAGCTCGTCGGCGCCGTCCTCGGTGAGCAGCCGGCCGCCGCACACCACGTCGGCCTCCGGCTGGCGCCCCTCCCACGGGTCGCCGGTCACCAGGTAGTGCAGCGCCTGCCACGCCCCGCCGACGTCCAGCGGCGCGAACGGCACGCGGCGCCGCCAGTCCGGCTCGCCGAACACGCGACGGGCGGCCCGGGCGGGATCCGGCTCACCCTCCAGCACCGGCGGCACCCTGAGGTACGACATTGCCAGACCCACTGCGGTCCTCCATGCGAACGCTGTTGCGTGACGACAGGGAGTCACCCTAGAGAGAACCGCCGGTGGTCATGGACCGAAACACGCGAATCGACGGTGTGAGCGGGGTAACGTCACACGTTCGAGATCGGTCCGATACGGGTGCGTTAACCCCGGGGGCGCGCGGCCGCGATGTGCCGGTGCGCTGATCGCGACGTACCCTGAACGGGTGACGACGGTGACACCCGAGGGGCGCAAGCTCCTGCGCATAGAGGCCCGCAACAGCCAGACCCCGATCGAGCGCAAGCCCGAATGGATCAAGACGCGGCTGAAGATGGGCCCGCAGTACAAGGAGCTCATCGGGCTGGTGAAGTCCGAGGGCCTGCACACGGTGTGCCAGGAGGCGGGCTGCCCCAACATCTTCGAATGCTGGGAGGACCGCGAGGCCACCTTCCTCATCGGCGGCGACCAGTGCACCCGGCGCTGCGACTTCTGCCAGATCGACACCGGCAAGCCCGCCGCGTTCGACCGGGACGAGCCCCGCCGCGTCGCCGAGTCCGTGGCCACGATGGGCCTGAAGTACGCCACCGTCACCGGCGTCGCCCGCGACGACCTGGAGGACGGCGGCGCCTGGCTGTACGCCGAGACGGTCCGGCGGATCCACGCGGCCGTCCCCGGCTGCGGCGTCGAGCTGCTGATCCCCGACTTCAACGCGGTGCCCGAGCAGCTCGCGGAGGTCTTCTCGTCGCGTCCCGAGGTGCTCGCGCACAACGTCGAGACCGTCCCGCGGATCTTCAAGCGGATCCGGCCCGGGTTCCGCTACGAGCGGTCCCTCGAGGTGATCACCAAGGCCCGGGAGGACGGCCTGGTCACCAAGTCGAACCTGATCCTCGGCATGGGCGAGACCCGCGAGGAGGTCTCCGCGGCGCTGCGGGACCTGCACGAGGCGGGCTGCGAGCTGATCACGATCACCCAGTACCTGCGGCCGAGCCCCCGCCACCACCCGGTGGAGCGGTGGGTGAAGCCCGAGGAGTTCGTGGAGCTGAACGCGGAGGCGGAGGAGATCGGCTTCGCGGGCGTCATGTCCGGGCCGCTCGTCCGCTCCAGCTACCGCGCCGGACGCCTCTACAAGCAGGCGATCGAGGCCCGCCAGGCCTGATTCCGCGGCGGCCGGCCGTCCTCGCCTGCGTTTCGCCCAGCGAGGACGGTGTCGGGACGGGGGTCCCGGCCGACTATCCTTGGGTTCATGTCGAAAACGCCCGCGGACGGGAGCCAGGAGCGTCCGGGCCGCCTCAAGCAGATCCGCATGGTCGCCCAGGTGCTCCGCCAGGCCGACCCGAAGGCCCTTCCGATCGTCGCCGCGTCGGCGATCGGCACCCTGATCGTCGTCATCGTGATCGGGCTGGTGATCGGCCGGCTGTGGTTCTTCGTCCCGCTGGGCATCCTGGCCGGCGCGGCCGTCGGCATGATCGTCTTCGGTCAGCTGGCGCAGCGCGCGCAGTACAAGGTGATCGCCGGGCAGCCCGGCGCGGCCGCCGCGGTGCTGAAGAACATGCGCGGCGACTGGACCGTCACCGAGGCGGTCAGCGGCAACCGGAACCTCGACATGGTGCACCGCGTGGTGGGCCGTCCCGGCGTCGTCCTCGTCTCCGAGGGCCCGCGCAACCGGGTCGGGCAGCTGCTGGGCGCGGAGAAGAAGCGGATCTCCCGCGCCGCGCAGCAGGTGCCGATCTACGACGTGCAGGTCGGCGACGACGAGGACCAGATCACCGTCGGCCAGCTGCAGCGGCACCTGATGAAGCTGCCCCGCAACCTGACCAAGGCGCAGGTCGGGGAGCTGAACGACCGGCTCCAGGCGCTGCCCCGGTCCATGCAGATGCCGAAGGGCCCGATCCCGAAGGGCGCGAAGATGCCGAAGGGCCCGAAGCCCAAGATGCGGTGACCGCACCCGGTCGGAGCGCCCCTTCGGGGGCGCTTTCCGTTTTCCCGGTCAGATGTTCACGACCGCGGTGTTGGACGCGCGGTCGTGCATGCCGCGGTAGTCGCGGTCCCAGATCAGCGCGGGCACGACGAGGACCAGCAGGAGCGCGCGGGCGAAGCCCATGAGGAACCCGACGGGGCGGCCGTCCAGCCGCACGACCCGGATGCCGCACAGCCGCTTGCCGATCGTGGTGCCGATCGTCGCGGTGAGCAGCCACCCCTGCACCCCGAAGATCACCAGCGTCCACAGGCTGCGCTGCGGCGCCGACCAGTCGAGGGCGCTCGCCAGGCCGGTCGCGACCAGCGTCGACAGCGCCCAGTCGATGAACAGCGCGAGCAGCCGGCGGCCGTAGGACGCGACGGCGCCGCTGCCGCTCTCCGGCAGCCCGAGGCGCTCGCCGGGACGGCCGAGGTCCGCTCCCGCCGCGCGCGCGCCGCCGAGCCACGTCTGCGTCCACCGCGGCCGTGCGGCCTGCTGCTCTTTACCACCGCTCATGGCCTCTACGCTATCCGCTCCCCTGGCGGGTTCCGACCCGGCTCCCCCGGGGGAGGGAACCCCCTGAGGGGCAGGACGCCCGGTGATCCGCGTAACACAGTCGAAACATATGGGACACGGCCGGGAAACGGCCCGGCCGTAGCCTGCGAGATGCCCAAGAGCGCACCAAGGAGGCTGGATGTTCAGCAGCGCCGAAGAGGTCCTGAGCTACCTCAGGAACGAAGGTGTTCGGTTCGTCGACTGCCGGTTCGTGGACCTGCCGGGCAAGATGCAGCACTTCACGTTCCCCGTCGAGAACTTCGGCGAGAGCGTCTTCACCGAGGGGCTGATGTTCGACGGCTCGTCGGTGCGCGGGTTCCAGGAGATCCACGAGTCGGACATGCTCCTGCTCCCCGACCCCGCGACCGCCGTGGTGGACCCGTTCCGCCAGCACAAGACCCTCATCCTGAACTTCTTCGTGCACGACCCGCTCACGGGCGAGCCGTACAGCCGCGACCCGCGCAACATCGCCAAGAAGGCCCAGGACTACCTGCGCGGCACGGGCATCGCCGACACGGTCTACTGCGGTCCCGAGGCCGAGTTCTACATCTTCGACGACGTCCGCTTCGAGACGAAGCAGAACGCCGGCTACTACTACCTCGACTCGGTCGAGGGCGCGTGGAACACCGGGCGCGAGGAGGAGGGCGGCAACCTCGGCGCCAAGCCCCCCTACAAGGGCGGCTACTTCCCCGTCCCGCCGATGGACCACTACACCGACCTGCGCTCGGAGATGGTCGCGCAGCTCATCGACTCCGGCATCGCCGTCGAGATGCAGCACCACGAGGTCGGCACCGCCGGCCAGGCGGAGATCGACTTCCGGTTCGACACGCTGCTGAAGACCGCCGACAACCTGATGCTGTACAAGTACATCGTCAAGAGCGTCGCGCGGCGGGCCGGCAAGACCGTCACGTTCATGCCCAAGCCGATCTTCGGTGACAACGGCTCCGGCATGCACGTCCACCAGTCGCTCTGGAAGGACGGCTCGCCGCTGTTCTACGACGAGGTCGGCTACGCGGGCCTGTCGGACGTCGCCCGGCACTACATCGGCGGCCTGCTCCGGCACGCCCCGTCGCTGCTGGCCTTCACGAACCCGACGGTGAACAGCTACCACCGGCTCGTCCCGGGCTTCGAGGCGCCGGTCAACCTGGTCTACTCGCAGCGCAACCGGTCGGCGTGCATCCGCGTCCCGATCACCGGCTCGAACCCGAAGGCCAAGCGCATCGAGTTCCGCGTGCCGGACCCGTCCTGCAACCCCTACCTCGCCTTCTCGGCGATGCTGATGGCGGGCCTGGACGGCATCAAGAACAAGATCGAGCCGCCGGAGCCGATCGACAAGGACCTCTACGAGCTGCCGCCCGAGGAGGCCCGCGCGATCCCGCAGGTCCCCGGCACGCTGCCGGCCGTGCTGGACGCCCTGGAGGCCGACCACGACTACCTGCTGGAGGGCGGGGTCTTCACCCCGGACCTCATCGAGACCTACGTCACGATGAAGCACGAGTTCGAGATCGACCCGATCCGGCTGCGTCCCCACCCGCACGAGTTCGAGATCTACTACGACGTCTGATCGTCGTTCCGGAAGGCCCGCGAGGACGCCTCGCGGGCCTTCCGCGTTTCCGGCGTCAGCCGATCCTGCGCGTGTAGACCACGCGGTCGACCAGGCGTTCCTGCCGGCCGGGCGGCCCCGAGGCGGTCAGGCGAAGGACGCGGCGTGCGCGGCGGCCCACTGCTCGAAGGTGCGGGGCGGGCGGCCCGTCACGTCGCGGACGGTGGTGGTCACGACCGATTCGTCCAGCGAACCGGCCACGTAGAAGTCGAAGAACGCGTCGACGTACTTCTCGGGCATGTTCTGGAGCATCTGCGCGCGGGCCTCGCCGTCCGGCTGGGCGTCCAGCCGCAGGTCGCGGCCCAGCACGCGGCCGAGGATCCGCAGCCGGTCGGCGGGCCGCAGCGGCTCCGGGCCGGTGACGCGGAGCACGCGGCCCCGCTGGTCGTCCCTCAGCAGCGCGGCCGCGGCGACGGCGCCGATGTCGGCCGGGTCGATCACCGCGATCGGCACCCCGGCGAACGGCGCGCGCACCGCGTCGCCGGCCTTGAGCTGCGGGATCCACTCGAACGTGTTGGACATGAACCCGCTCGGCCGCACGATCGTCCAGGCGAGCCCCGAGGCGCGGACCGCGTCCTCCGACTCGATCATGTAGCGGCTGACGGCGTTGGTCAGGTCGCCCGACTCGGCCGACGACCCGGACAGCAGCACCACGTGCTCGACCCCGGCGCGTCCCGCCTCGGCGAGCAGCTCGGCCATCCCGTCGTAGCCGGGCAGGAGGAACAGCCCCCGCACGCCCTCCAGGGCCGGTGCGAGCGTCTCCGGCTTGTTCAGGTCGCCGGTGACGTACTCGACGCCGTCCGGACCGTCCACCGGGGCGCCGCCCCGGGTCAGCGCCCGAACCGGCTCCCCGGCGACCGCCAGCGCCGCCGCGACCTCGCGCCCGACATTGCCCGTCCCGCCCGTCACCAAGAACATCGCTCCGCGCTCCCCTCTTTGTTAGGGAACGTTCCCTAACAAAGAGGTACGCTAGGGCCATGCGTCGGATCTGGCAAGGGGTCCGGTGATGCGCCGCAGCGCCGCCGAGACACGCGAGCACCTCCTCGAGGTCGCCCACGACCTGTTCTACTGGCAGGGCATCAAGGGCGTCGGCGTGGACAAGATCGCCGCCACGGCCGGCGTCGCGCCCACGACCCTCTACCGGCTGTTCGCGTCCAAGGACGACCTGATCACCGCCTACGTCACCCGCGCGGACGGCCTCTACAAGGAGTGGTTCGACGCCACCGCCGCCGACGAGGACCGGCCCGCGCGCGCCCGGATCCTCGCGCTGTTCGACGCGCAGACCGAGCAGATCCAGCCGGACCGCTGCCGCGGCTGCCCGTTCCTCATGGCGCTCGCCGAGATCCCCGACGCCGCCCACCCCGCCCACCAGGCCGCCGCCGGGACGAAGCGGTGGGTCCGCGCCCGCTTCGCCGCCCTCGCCGCGTCCGCCGGGGCCACCGACCCCGGCACCGTCGGCGACCAGCTCGCGCTGGCCTTCGAGGGCGCCTACGCGTCCGTCCAGGCCCTCGGCACCGGCGGCCCGGCCCGCCGCGCCCGCCGCCTCGCCGAACTCATCCTCGACGCCGCGTCACGAACCCCCTGACCCGCCGCCGCTCCGCCTCCCCGCGCAGAACCTCCGCCGCCCGCCCGAACGACCCCACCCGCGCCCTGATCTCGACGACCGCGCGTCCCGTGTCATGGCACGGCGCCAGCGGATCAGCGGTGGACGCGACGAACCACGGCACCCCGCCCACACCCGCCTTGACCCGCACGCTCTCGCCGAACCGCGCCGAGAGCAGGACCCGCACCGACGCCGGATCGGCCCCGAAACACCGCTGAACGGCCAGCCCCGCCCGCTCCAGCGCCCCGGCCAGCCGCTCCAGGTGGACGACGTCCTCTCCCCCGCGCTCCGTCATGCGTCGTGCCAGGTGACAGTGGACGCGGCGCCGCGCCGTGCCTCGGCGACCAGCCCGAGGTCCACGTAGACGGCCCGGCCGAGTGGACACAACGCCACACGCCGCACGCAGCCCCGCGTCCCCGGCGGCGCCCCCGCCAGAGCCTCGCGAACGTGCCGCCGCGCCGCGTCCCTGTCATCAGTGACCCCACCAGCCCCGCCCTCCGCGAATACATCCCAGGTGAAGAGCTCGCAGCCCGTGCGTTGTGGTTCTGTGTACGACATGTAACGCAGAGTGCCCGGACGGTCGACGCCGAGGGGACAGGGTTCCTGTCCCCTGGTTCAGACCAGCAGGCCGATGCGATCCGCCAGGGTGCGAGCGCCGCGCCGCACGTCCGGCGAGCCCTCGGAGGCCAGCTCGACGGTCATGCGCCGGGCGTAGCCGTTGTAGCGGACGGTTTCAGGGGCGGCGGTCTGGGCGTCGTCGAGCGCGGCGAGGGTCGCGGCCTGGTCGCCCGTGAGCTGCCAGGCACGCGCCACCTCGACGAGGTGGCGGCCGCGGCGAGGCTGCGAGGGGATGGTGGCGCGGGACGCGCGGAGGGCGTGCCGGCGCGCCTCACCGGCCTGACGGAGTTCGACGGCGATGGTGACGGCGTGGGCTCCCATGATGACCTGCGAGAACGAGGTCATCGGGTCGTAGTGGGCGGCCGGGAGCGTGCGGGCGATGCGGTCGGCCTCGTCCCACCAGCGCCACGCGGTGCCGGACTGCCCGGCGCGCGCGGCGGTGTAGGCGACCTCGTGGTGGAGGGCGCCCCACATGGCGCGGAGAGCGGCGTCGTCCCTGGTGAGGCGGGGCCGTAGCCACTCGAGGCCCTCGCGGTTGACCGCCTCGGCCGCGTCGAAGTCGCAGGCGTCCCGGTGCGCCTGGGCGGCGAGCCAAACGGCGCCGCCGAACGCCTTCGGGTCCTCCGATTCCTCGGCCGCCATGATGCTGCGCTCGACGACGCGCCAGAGGAGGTCCGCGGACGGCTGGTAGGCGAGGAAGAACTGGGCGAGGTTGTAGATCTGCGCGAGCAGCGCCAGGGCGCGGCGCCGCTGCGCGCCCTCGTAGGCCCGGACGGCGCGCTTGGCGTCCCTGATCAGGTCGGGCAGCAGGGCGCCGAGCACGGTGCGGTGGTCGGGTGCGGCGTGCCGGGCCCGCCACGCCGCGTCCAGCCTTGCCTGGAGGTGGGCGAGCGGCGGGGGCGGGTCGGTCATGGAGACGGCGACGGCGTTGATCGCGTCGCGGACGGCGCCCAGCGCGGGGTGCCCGGGCCCCCGGAACATCCTCGTGGGCATCGGGCCGCCGCCGGTGAGGCGCGCCACGTCCCGCAGCTTCAGCGCTTCGGCGAGCCCCAGCAGGGTGGGGAGCTTCGGTTCGCCGATCTCGCCGCGTTCGACGGCCTTGACCCAGCGCGCGTTCCTGCCGATGAGGCCGCCGAGCACCTCGCGGGACATCCCGCGCCGTTCGCGGAAGTAGCGGATGCGCTGCCCGACGGTCAGATCGGGGTCGGCCGGATCGATGCCTCGCTCGTCCATGGGCCCGCCGCCTTTCGAGGGTGTTGCTTTTCAGGTTAGGCGGGGTGGGCGCCGTGGACGGGGGTGTCGACGACGAAGTCCTGGCGGTGGGTGCGGCCGGCGGTGAGGAGCACGCGGGCCACGGCGGGCGTATGTCCCCGGGCGAGGAGGAGGACGGTGACGAAGTCCTCCGGGAGGCCCGCGGCGGCGTAGCGGCCCTCGTCGTCGGTGCGGGTGCGCATGAGCTGGTGGCCGCCGGTGGCGAGGACGGTGACCAGGGCGTCGGTGACGGGGTCGCCGGACGTGGTGCGGACGGTCCCGACGAGGCCGGGGATCACGTCGCCGAAGTGCTCGTGGTGGGCGGGGCTGATGGCGTGCGGGACGGGGGCCTCGAAGGTGGGGTCCTCGACCATCTCCTCTTCCGCGCTGGCGCCGGCTTCGGCCTGGGCGGCCTTGCGGCGCTGGAGGTAGGCGCCGACGCCGATGAGGACGAACCCGGCGGCGGCCCAGCCGCACAGGACGAGGGTGGGGCGCAGCAGGCCCTCGTTGTCGAAGTAGAAGATGCCGTGCAGGGCGTCCAGGAGGTTGCCGAGGGGCATGACGGGGTGCAGGGCGCGGAAGAAGCCGGGGACGAGCTGGTACGGGATGGCGCCGCCGCTGGACGGGATCGAGAGCAGCACGAACAGGGTGATCGCGACGCCGGGGATGAACTGGCGGACGAACGGGACGAGGCCGTAGCTGAACTGGGCGACCGCCTGGGTGATGAGGAAGCCGTAGGCGATGGCGAGGGGGTCGTTGGGGACGACGTCCATGGCCAGGGCGATGTAGAACCCGACGACGGCCATGAACGCGCCCATGCCGGCGAGGGTGAGGACCTTGGCGCGGCGGCTGAGGGTGACGGCGCGCATCAGCATCATGACGGCGATGTAGGGCGCGATGTTCCAGGCCATGGACAGGTAGAACAGGCCGGTGCCGGTGACGTCGCCCTTGGCGGTGGGGACGAGTTCGACGGTCCGGATGGTCTGCCCTCCTTGTTTCGCGACGGCGGTGAAGGTGCTGGTGGCGGCCTGTTCGAGGAAGGTGCCGTCGGCTTTGGCGATGTAGAGGGTGGCCTGGGCGGGGCCTTCGACGGTGTAGGCGGCGACGGCCTGGCGGGTGAGGATCTTCTTGCGGGCGGCGGACGCGTCCTCGACCGGGATGACCTCGAACGCGCCGGGCGCCTTCTGGTCGAGCGCGGGGCCGAGCCGCTGCGCGACGGCCGGCGGCGCCACCGCGACGCGGACGTCGTGCGGCGACGGGGAGTGGAACGGCAGCATGTAGCAGATCAGGAAGCCGAAGAAGAACAGCAGCGGGAACCACAGGCTTCCGGCGAGCGACATGAGCAGGGTCGGCTCGTCCTCGGGGTCGTCGGTCACGCGCGGGGACCTTTCTGGACGGATCGGGCGCCGTGCGGGCGGTGCGGCGGCGCGGCGCTGGCATCATGTGCCGGGAGATCGCGGCGGAGGGAGCGGCGGGCGGGATGGCGGGCGAGCCCAAGGAGGTCCTGCGGAACGGTCGCGTTCTGCTGGACGCCGCCCATGCCCTGATCACCGATCACCGGCGCGCGGTCGCGGAGGTGCACGAGGCGCTGGGGCCGCTGCGGGCGGAGGCGGCGCGCGGGCAGCTGGCGGAGATCCCGGTCGCGCGGCTGAAGGACGTGACGGACGGACGGCTGCGCCTGACGCCGCTGGAGCAGGCCGGGCTGACGAGCGTCCTGGACGTGCTGGACGCGACGCAGTACCGGCTGCAGCTGATCCCGGGCGTCGGGCCGCAGACGGCGGCGCAGATCCGGGCGGCGGCGGGCAGTCTGGCGGAGGCGGCGGAGCGGGCGGCGGGCATCCGGATCGACGCCGGGCGGCGGGATCCGGCGACGTCCGCGCTGGTGGTGGCGCTGCACCGGCTGGTGAACGCGGGCCCGGACCTGCCGCGCGCCCGCAAGGCGGCCGAGGAGCTGGACGAGCGGCTGAGCCCGCTGGTGCACGACGCGCTGCCTGCGGCGTCGTGGTGGCGGCGCGTCTTCGCTGGCCCGGCGCGCCGGGAACGCGCGCGCGGCGCGCTCGCGGAGCTGGCGGACGCGGTCGAGCGGGCCCGGGACGCGCACCTGATGATCGCGCAGGCGTCGGTGGACCTGCTGCGTCCGGGCGTGTCGGCGGACGAGGCGTGGATCGACTACGAGCTGCGCGGGTCGGATTACCAGACGCTGCTGGCGGAGCTGGCCGCCGTGGGCCCCGAGCGGGCTGCGGCGGAGGGGTACCTGCCGGACGATCTCGCCGCGCGGGTCAAGGCGCAGCCCCTGGACGAGACGTACCGGCGGGTGTCGCTGCGCGGCTACCAGTCGTTCGGGGCGCGGTTCGCACTCGTCCAGCGGCGGGTGATCCTCGGCGACGAGATGGGGCTGGGGAAGACGGTCCAGGCGATCGCGGCGATCGCGCATCTGCGCGCGGAGGGCGCGACGCACTTCCTGGTGGCGTGCCCGGCCAGCGTGATGATCAACTGGGTGCGGGAGATCGAGGACCGCAGCCGGCTGGCGGCGCATCCGCTGCACGGGCCGGGGCGGGCGGCGGCGCTGGCGGCGTGGGCGGACGCGGGCGGCATCGCGGTGACCACGCTCGACACGCTGCACGCGCTGGACGTCCCGGACGGGGTGCCCGTCGCGATGGTCGTGGTCGACGAGGCGCACTACGCGAAGAACCCGGAGACGCGGCGGGCGAAGGCGGTGGCGGCGTGGTGCGCGCGGGTCGAGCGGGTGCTGTTCCTCACCGGGACGCCGATGGAGAACCGCGTCGAGGAGTTCCGCAGCCTGGTCGGGCATCTGCGGCCGGACCTCGTCCCGTCGATCAGGCCGAGCGACGCGGCGGTGGGCCCGCGGGCGTTCCGGCGGGCGGTCGCGCCCGCGTACCTGCGCCGCAACCAGCGCGACGTGCTGGTGGAGCTGCCCGAGGTGCAGGAGATCGAGGAGTGGGAGGAGTTCAGCGCCGCGGACGAGGCCGCCTACCGGCGCGCCGTCGCGGACGGCAACTTCATGGCCATGCGGCGCGCCGCGTACGCCGATCCGAAGCGGTCGGCGAAGCTGGCCCGGCTCACCGAGCTGGTCGACGAGGCGGACCGCAACGGCCTGAAGGTCGTGGTGTTCTCCTACTTCCGGGACGTGCTCGCGGCCGTCGAGCTCATGGTCGGCCCGGCGGCGCGCGGGCCGATCTCCGGTTCGATGCCGGCGGCGCGGCGCCAGCGGCTCGTGGACGACTTCACCGCCGAGCCGGGGCACGCGGTGCTGCTGGCGCAGATCCAGGCGGGCGGCGTCGGCCTGAACCTGCAGGCCGCCTCCGTGGTGATCATCTGCGAGCCGCAGGTGAAACCGACCATGGAGGAGCAGGCGATCGCCCGCGCGCACCGCATGGGGCAGGCCCGGACCGTCCAGGTCCACCGGCTGCTCACCCCGCGCGGGGTGGACGAGCGGATGCTGCGGATCCTGCGGGGAAAGGCCCGGTTGTTCGACGAGTACGCGCGCCGCAGCGATCTCGCGGAGCGCACGCCGGACGCGGTCGACGTCTCCGAGCAGGCCCTGGCGCGGCAGATCGTCCAGGAGGAGCAGGAGCGGCTCGGCACGGCGCCGCGACCGGGTGAGACGGCGCCGTGAGGGCGGGAAGAAGCATCGTGCCCGGCGTGTTCGGGCAGGCGGGCCCGGTACGGGCCGCCGAGGATCGGAGGGGATGACATGGCCGAGGTCAGGGTGGAGCGCACCGAGGACGGTTTCCAGGCCGTCAACGGGCGGGGCGCCCGCGTCGCCATCGGGGACGGCGACACCGAGGGGGCGTTCACGCCGGTCGAGCTGCTGCTGGCGGCGCTCGGCGGCTGCGAGCTCGTGACCGTGGAGCCGCTGACGGCGCAGCGCGGGCACCGGATGGCGCGGCTCGCCGCGACCGTCCAGGCCGACAAGGTCGAGACGAGCAGGCTCGGCACGATCACGGTCACCTACGACGTCGAGCTGCCCGAGGGCGACGACAAGGCCGAGGACGTCCTGAAGGCGGTGGCGAAGCGCGTCCACGAGCGGTACTGCACGGTCGGGAACGCGCTGAAGGAGCCGATGAAGGTCGACCAGATCGTCTGACCCCGCCTCGGCCGGCACCGGGTCAGTCACACGTCGCGCCGTCCGCCGGGAGCAGGCCGTCCAGCAGGTAGGAGTCGACGACGCGGCGGACGCAGGAGTCGCCGGTGTCGTAGGCGCCGTGCCCCTCCCCCTTGAGGGTGAGGAGCGCGGCGCGGCCGCCGAGCGACCTCACCAGCGCGGACGCCCACGCGTACGGGGTGGCGGGGTCGCCGGTGTTGCCGACGACCAGGATCGGCGCGGCGGACGGCGCGGACACCTCGCGCGCCGCGTCGTCGCCCTTCACCGGCCAGCCCGTGCACTGCAGCAGCCCCCACGCCATCGACGGCCCGAACACCGGCGAGGCCTCGCGGAACTTCGGCATCAGCCGGCGGACGTCCGCGACGGTGTAGCGGTCGGTGCCGTCCGCGCAGGTGATCGCGGTGTTCGCGGCCGTCAGGTTGTCGTAGGTGCCGTCGTTCTTGCGGCCGTTCTGCAGGTCGGCGAGCATCAGCAGGAGCGTCCCGTCGTGGCGTTTGACGGCGTCCACGAGGCCCTGCGCGAGGTAGGGCCATGCCTGCTTGGTGTAGAGGGCCGCGGCGGCGCCCGTGTCGCCGAGGCTCTGGGTGAGCCTGCGGCCCCCGGACGTCTTGAGCGGCTTGCGGTCGAGGCCGGCGAGGATCTTCCCGGCGGCCGCCGCGACGGATTCGCCGTCGCCGCCGAGCGGGCACGCCTTCGCGCCGAGCCGGGCGCAGGCCGCGCCGAAGTCGAGCAGGGCGTGCTGGAACCCGGCGGCCTGCTGGAGGCCGAGGTCCGCGGTGGTCAGCCGCGTGTCGACGGCCCCGTCCAGCACGGCGCGGCCGACGTTTCCGGGGAACTGGTGCGCATAGTTGCCGCCGAGCCAGGTGCCGTAGGAGATCCCGAAGTAGTTCAGCTTCGGGTCGCCGACCGCGGCGCGGATCGCGTCCAGGTCGCGGGCGGCGCTGAGCGTCCCGACGTGCGGCAGCAGGCGCCCCGACGCCGCCTCGCACGCCTTGGCGTAGGACGCGCGGCGCGCGAGGTAGGCGGTCTCCTCGGCGGAGGTGTCGGGCGTGTCGTCCTCCGCGGTGATCTGGTCCATCGTCCGGTCGTTCACGCAGGTGACCGGGGAGCTGCGGCCGACGCCGCGCGGGTCGAAGCCGATCAGGTCGTAGCGGGCGTTGAGGGTCGTGTACTCGGACGCGGCCTGCGCCAGGGTGTCGACGCCGTCGCCGCCGGGCCCGCCGAAGTTGAACAGCAGCGACCCGATCCGGTGGCCCGGGCCCGTCGCGGGGATCTTCACCAGCGCGAGGCCGATCGTCCCCGAGGACGGGTCGGCGTAGTCCAGGGGGACCTTCAGGGTCGCGCACCGGTAGCGGGACTGCGAGGTGCCGGGCTCCGGGGCCGGCAGGCCGGTGCAGCGCTTCCACTCCGCCGCCGGAACGGCCCCATCGTCTGCGCTGGTTCCGTCTGCGCTGGTTCCGTCTGTGCCGGTCCCGCCCGTGATGGTCGCGGCCGCGTTGACGGCCGCCGCCCGGCCCGGGCGGTCCGTCCACCCGGAGCATGAGATCAGTCCGAAAGCGGCCAGCGTGGCCGTGCTTGCCGTCGCAATGCCGGGTATGGACCCGATCGAGGCCATTCGTCCCCCTGCTCGTTCGTGGGGGGCCGAACGTGATCTACCCATGGCCTCCTATGCTGATTCCTGATCAAGTTCACAGGCTCCAAACGGAGGCAGGACCCCGGCACCCCGGGGCCCCTCCCCCGAAAGTCCGGATGCCGCGTCAGGGTCGTACTACTCAGGTCTGAGACGAAGACCATTCGCGGCGGTGATCTCAAAAGGGGGCCGCGAGGCAAAGATAGGTAGCATGGCTCATTCCGCCCCCCCAGCAGCGCACCGAGGCCGGTCCGGCACCGGCCGTGGTGAGCCGCGAAGCAGCGCCGCGACGAAGCGGCCCCGGGTGCTCACGGCGCCGCCGGTGTGGCGCGAGCTGCTCCTGCTCGTGCTCTTCTACACGGGCTATACGCTCACGCGCATCGTCCTGGTTCAGGACGGCACCGGCCCGGCGTTCACGCACGCCTACCAGATCCTGCACGCGGAGAAGCTGCTGGGCCTGGACGTGGAGCTGGGCCTGAACAAGACGCTGATCAACGTGCCGTGGCTGGCCCGCACCGCCAACATGTTCTACGCCACCATGCACTTCATCCTGACGGCGCTGGTCGTCGTCTGGCTGTACCGGTACCGGCCGCGGGAGTACCGCTGGCTGCGCACCGGCATCATGGCGGCGACCGCGCTGGCCCTGATCGGCTTCTGGCTCTACCCCCTCGCGCCGCCGCGGTTCCTGCACAGCGCCGGGTTCGTCGACCCGGTCACCGCGCTGCACTCCTTCGGGCTGTACTCCAGCGACGCGTCCGGCAGCCTCACCAACCAGTACGCGGCGATGCCGTCGATGCACGCCGGCTGGGCGCTGTGGTGCGGGTTCGTGCTGGTCAAGTTCGTGTCGCAGCGCTGGGCGAAGGTCCTCGGGGTGATCTACCCGGCCACCACCGTGTTCGTGATCCTGTCGACCGCCAACCACTACGTGCTGGACGCCGTCGTCGGGATGGCGCTGATCGGCGGGTCGCTCGGGGTCGCCTGGCTGCTCTACACCCGCTGCCCGCAGCCCGTCATCGACCTGCGGGACCGGGCCGTCCAGCGGATCCGGCACCCGCACGGCGGCGGCGCCGCCCGCCGCGCCGACCCGGCCGCGGGATCACGCTGCTGACCCGGCCCGGCCGGGCGCCGGGCGGGATCACCCGCGCCCGCTGATCAGGCCTCGGCGCCGTAGAAGACCCGGTCCACCACGGCGCGGGCGCGGCGGGCGTGCCGGCGGTAGTCCTCCAGCAGGTCCCCCGTCCCCGGGTAGCCGAGGACGCGGCTGACGGCGGTGCGCTCCCGGTGGTGGTCGGTCGGCAGCAGGTCCGACGCGCGGCCCCTCACCAGCATGAGCGAGCCGCGGATCCGGGTCGCCAGGCACCACGCGTCCGTCAGCACCTCCGCGTCGCCGGGGTCGAGCAGCCCGGCCTCCGCCGCCGCCTCCAGCGCCGCGAGGGTCCGGGTGGTGCGCAGCGCCGGGACGTCGTGGGCGTGCCGCATCTGCAGCAGCTGCGCCACCCACTCCACGTCCGACAGGCCGCCCGGTCCGAGCTTGATGTGCAGCCGGCGGTCGACGCCGCGCGGCAGCCGCTCGGACTCCATCCGCGCCTTCAGCCTCCTGATCTGCCGCAGCGCGTCGTCGCCGACGCCGTCCTCCGGCCAGCGGATCGGGTCGATCAGCGCGCGGAACCGCTCGCACAGCCCCGGGTCGCCGATGACGGGGTCGGCGCGCAGCAGCGCCTGCGCCTCCCACGGCTGCGACCAGCGCCGGTAGTACGCCGCGTACGAGGCGAGGGTGCGGACGAGCGGCCCCTGCCGCCCCTCCGGGCGCAAGTTCGGGTCGATCTCCAGCGGCGGATCGGGGGCGGGCAGCGCGAGCAGCCGGCGCAGCTCCTCGGCGACGGCGTGCGCGGCGCGCCCGGCGGCCCGCTCGTCGGCGCCGGGGTGCGGGTCGTGCACGAACATCACGTCGGCGTCGCTGCCGTAGCCGAGCTCGTGGCCGCCGAACCGGCCCATGGCGACCACCGCCACCCGGGTCGGCAGCGGCTCCCGCGCCTCCATCTCGATCTTGGTGACGGCGGCGCGGAGCGCGGCCTCGACCGTGACGGCGGCGATGTCGGTGAGGGCCTCCCCGACCGTCTCCACCTCGGCGAGCCCGAGCAGGTCGGCGACCGACACGCGGAACAGCTCGCGGCGGCGCAGCCCGCGCACGACCGCGACCGCCTCCTCCGCGGGCCCGCCGCCCTCGGCGTGCCTCCGGACCGCCGCGAGCATCTCGGCCCGCAACGCCTCCAGCGGGCGCGGCGCCAGCCCGTCGGTGGTGCCGAGCAGCGCCACCGCCTCCGGGGCGCGCAGCAGCAGGTCGGTGGCGTACCGGCTGGACCCGAGCACCCACGCCATCCGCTCGGCGACCGTCACCTCGTCGCGCAGCAGCCGCAGGTACCAGGGCGTGGTGCCGAGCGCGTCGCTGACCTGCCGGAACCCCAGCAGCCCGGCGTCCGGGTCGGGGGCGTCGGCGAACCAGCCGAGCATCACCGGCAGCAGCGTCCGCTGGATCGCCGCGCGCCGCGACACGCCCGAGGTCAGCGCCTCGATGTGCCGGAGCGCGCCCGCCGGGTCGGCGTAGCCGAGCGCCTCCAGCCGGGTGCGGGCGGCCTCGGGGGTGAGCCGGGCCTCCTCCCCGGGGAGCCGCGCGACGGCGCGCAGCAGCGGCCGGTAGAACAGCTTCTCGTGGATGCGGCGGACCTCGCGGGCGTGCCGCCGCCACAGCGCGGTGAACTCGCCGACCGGGTCGGTGCGCAGGCCGAGGGCCCGGCCGAGCCGCCGCAGGTCCGCCTCGTCGTCCGGGACGAGATGGGTGCGGCGCAGGTGGTGCAGCTGGATCAGGTGCTCGACGCGCCGCAGGAACCGGTACGCCGACGTCAGCGCCGCCGCGTCGTCGCGCCCCACGTAGCCGCCCTGCGACAGCTCGGCGAGGGCGTCCAGGGTGTTCGGGCTGCGCAGCGTGTCGTCGGCGCGGCCGTGCACGAGCTGCAGCAGCTGCACCGCGAACTCGACGTCGCGCAGCCCGCCGGGGCCGAGCTTCAGCTGCCGCTCGGAGTCGCCGGTGCGGCGGTCCAGGTCCTTCTCGACGCGGCGCCGCATGTCCTGGACGTCCTGGACGAAGCTCTCGCCCTCGGCGGCCTTCCAGACGATCGGGGTGATCGCGTCCATGTACCGGGCGCCGAGCCCCGCGTCCCCGGCGACGGGCCGGGCCTTCAGCAGCGCCTGGAACTCCCAGGTCTTGGCCCACCGCTCGTAGTAGGCGCGGTGGCTGGCGAGGGTCCGGACGAGCGGGCCCGCCTTGCCCTCGGGACGCAGCGCCGCGTCCACGTCCCAGAGGGCGCCCTCCTCCGTCGAGGCCGAGCACGCCCGCATCATCGCCGAGGCCAGCCGGGTCGCGATGCGCAGCGCGGCGTCCTCGTCCTCGCCCTCGCGCGCTTCCGCCACGAAGATCACGTCGACGTCGCTGACGTAGTTCAGCTCCCGGCCGCCGCACTTGCCCATGCCGATCACCGCGAGGCGGCAGGCGGCGTGCCCGCCGACCTCCGCGCGGGCGATGGCGAGGCCCGCCTCCAGCGCGGCGGCGGCCAGGTCGGCCAGCTCGGCGGCGACCTCGGCGACGTCCGCGGCGCCGATCAGGTCGCGGCCCGCCAGCGACAGCAGCCGCCCCCGATACGCGGCGCGCAGCGCGACGAGCGTCTCCGTGCCCGCGCCGGACGCCACCGGGTCCTCGGCGGACGGGTCGGCGCCCACCGCCTCCAGCAGCGCCGCGCGCAGCGCCCCCGCGGACGGGCGGCGCGGTGCGTCCGGCTCGTCCGGCTCGGCGGGCGCGCCGTCGTCGCGCAGCACCCGCCAGTGCCCGGGATGCCGGACGAGATGGTCGCCGAGGGCGTCGCTGACCCCGAGGACGGCGGCGATCCGCTCCCGCGTGCCCGGTTCGGCGCGCAGCGCGGCGCGCAGGCCCGCCCCGGCGCCGCGCTCGTCCGCCGACGCCAGCACCCGCAGCAGCCCGCTCAGCGCGAGATCGGGGTCGGCGGTCCCGCCGAGGGCGTCGAGGAGATCGTCACCGATCCCCGCCCCGGCGTCCCGCTCGGCCTCCGCCAGCAGCCGCTCGGCGTGCCCGGCGTCGGTGAACCCGAGCCGCGCCAGCCGGCCGGCGAGGGAGGGACGGCGACGATCGGTGGTCCACGGCTCGCTCACGTTCCAACCGTATTCCGGTCAGAGCACCGCCAGCAGCCTCTTGCGCTCGAACTCGGTGACCTGCCGCCGGTAGTCCTCCCATTCCTGGCGCTTGTTGCGCAGGAAGAAGTCGAACACGTGCTCGCCGAGGACGTCCGCCATCAGCTCGCTGCGCTCCATCGCCCGGACGGCCTCGTCCAGGTTCTGCGGCAGCGGCTCGATGCCGAGCGCGCGCCGCTCCGCCGGGGTGAGCGCCCACACGTCGTCCTCGGCGCCCTGCGGCAGCTCGTAGCCCTCCTCGATGCCCTTGAGGCCGGCGCCGAGGATCGCCGCGAACGCCAGGTAGGGGTTGGCGGCGGTGTCCAGCGACCGGAACTCGATGCGGGTCGAGTGGCCCTTGTGCGGCTTGTACATCGGCACCCGGACGAGCGCCGACCGGTTGTTGTGGCCCCAGCAGATGTAGGACGGGGCCTCTCCCCCGGCGCCCGCCGCGGACCCGACGTTGCCCCACAGCCGCTTGTAGGAGTTCACCCACTGGTTGCAGACCGCGGTGATCTCGGCGGAGTGCCGCAGCAGGCCCGCGATGAACGCGCGGCCGACCTTGGACAGCTTGAACTCCGCGCCCGGCTCGAAGAACGCGTTCCGGTCGCCCTCGAACAGCGACATGTGGGTGTGCATGCCGGAGCCGGGGTGCTCGGTGAACGGCTTCGGCATGAACGTGGCGTGCACGCCCTGGTCGAGCGCGACCTCCTTCATCACCAGCCGGAACGTCATGATGTTGTCGGCGGTGGTGAGCGCGTCGGCGTACCGCAGGTCGATCTCCTGCTGGCCGGGGGCGCCCTCGTGGTGGCTGAACTCCACCGAGATCCCCATCGACTCCAGCATCATGATCGCGTTGCGCCGGAAGTCGTGCGCCGCGCTGTGCGGGGTGTGGTCGAAGTACCCGCCCGCGTCCGCCGGATCGGGCTCGCGGCCGTCCTCCGGCTTGTCGTTGAGCAGGAAGAACTCGATCTCGGGATGGGTGTAGAAGGTGAAGCCGAGGTCGGCGGCGCGCGCCAGCGCCCGCTTGAGCACGTAGCGCGGGTCGGCGAAGCTCGGCGTGCCGTCCGGCATCAGGATGTCGCAGAACATCCGGCCGACGCCGGGCGACTCCGAGCGCCACGGCAGCACCTGGAACGTGGACGGGTCCGGTTTGGCGATCATGTCGGCCTCGTACACGCGGGCGAAGCCCTCGATCGCCGACCCGTCGAACCCGATGCCCTCGCCGAAGGCGCCCTCCAGTTCGGCGGGCGCCACGGCCACCGACTTCAGGAACCCGAGCACGTCGGTGAACCACAGCCGGATGAAGCGGATGTCGCGCTCCTCCAGCGTGCGGAGCACGAACTCCTGCTGACGGTCCAAAGCCTTCTCCCTCGGTGACGCGGTGCCGGCCGCACTTGTCCGGCCCGACCTGCAGTATGCCCGGACGCTGTTACCGCGACGTTACGCGTTCGCCCCGTCAGAACCGAACTTATCCGACGGACCGGAACCTTCTACCCGCGCGGCCGCCGGATCGAGCACCCGGGACAGGAAAGCGCGGGTCCGCTCGTGCTCCGGATCGGCGATCACCCGGGACGGCGGGCCCTCCTCGACGACGACGCCGCCGTCCATGAAGACCACCCGGTCGGCGACCTCGCGCGCGAACGACATCTCGTGGGTGACGACGAGCATGGTCATCCCGGTCTCGGCGAGGCCGCGCATGACGCCCAGCACGTCGCCGACGAGCTCGGGGTCCAGCGCGGACGTCGGCTCGTCGAACAGCATCACCTCGGGGCCCATCGCGAGCGCGCGGGCGATCGCCACGCGCTGCTGCTGCCCGCCGGACAGCTTGGCGGGGTAGGCGTCCACCTTGTCGGCGAGCCCGACCCGCTCCAGGTTCTCCCGGGCGATCCGCTCGGCCTCCGCCCTGTCGCGCTTCAGCACCTTGCGCTGCGCGATCGCGACGTTGCCGAGCGCGGTCAGGTGCGGGAACAGGTTGAACGACTGGAACACCATGCCGATCCGGCGGCGCACCGCGTCGATGTCGACGTCGGGGTCGGTGACCTCCACGCCGCCGACCCGGACCGTCCCCGCGGTCGGCTCCTCCAGCAGGTTCACGCAGCGCAGCAGCGTCGACTTGCCCGACCCGGACGGGCCGATGACGCACACCACCTCGCCGCGCTCGACGTGGAAGTCGATGCCGCGCAGCACCTCGTTCGCGCCGAACGACTTGCGCAGCCCGCCGATCTCGACGGCCCGGCCGGCGCCGGGCGTGTCCCACGTGGTCATCGCTGCTCCCTGCGCTGCCGCGCCTCCAGCCGCCTGGCCAGCAGGCTCAGCGGGATCGTGATGATCAGATAGCAGATGCCCGCCACGATGATCGGCGTGGTGTTGCCCTGCTGGCCGGCGAGGTCCCGGCCGAACTTGGTGAGCTCGCGCTGCTCCAGCGTGATGCCGAGGAACAGCACCAGCGAGGAGTCCTTGCACAGCAGCACCAGCTCGTTGGTGAGCGGCGGGATGATGATCCGGAACGCCTGCGGCAGGATGATCGACCGCATCGCCCGGCCCTGCGACATGCCGAGCGAGCGCGCCGCCTCCAGCTGCCCCCGCGGGACGGCCTCGATGCCGGCCCGGATCGTCTCGGCCATGTACGCGGCGGCGGCCAGCCCGAGCGCGAGGCCCGCCTGCCCGACCGCGCCGCCGGGGATGGTCGTGCCGGGGAACGCCAGCGGCACGCCGACGCCGACGAAGATGAAGATCAGCAGCAGCGGCAGGCCGCGGAACATCTCGATGTAGGCCGTCGCGAACCAGCGGTACGGCAGCACCGGCGACAGCCGCATCAGCGCGATGACCAGGCCCAGCACCAGCCCGATGCCGAACCCGACCGCCGTGTAGAGGGCGGTGTTGCGCAGCCCGACGGTGATGATGTCGGGGAACAGGCCCTTGGCGACCTGCCAGTTGGCGAAGTTCGTGTGCAGCTGGCGCCAGTTCGCGAGCGCGCCGATCAGCACGACGATGACGACGAACAGCCCGTACTGGCCGCCGAGCGAGAGCCGCCGGCGGCTCCGGCGGGACAGCCCGCCGGAGCGCGCCGGGAGGGCCGCCTCGTCCGCGGTCACGACGGCTTACCGGCGGCGGCCGGCATTGGACCGATCCACTTCTCGTAGATCCGCTTGTAGGTGCCGTCCTTCTTCGCCTGCTCGATCGCCTGGTTCGTCAGCTCGACGAGCTTCTTGTTGTGGTCCTTGCGGATCCAGAACCCGTACTGCTCGCCGGTGTTGAGGTTCGCGACGATCTCGTACTTGGCGTTCGCCGGGTCCTTCAGCCAGCCTTTCACGACCGGGTCGTCCTGCACGATCACGTCCACCTGGCCGGTGCGCAGGCCGTCCAGCTCGGCGTTGGAGTTGTCGAACGAGGACGGGTCGAAGCCCTTGCCCTTGACGAAGTCCTCGCCGGTGGTGCCCGCCTGCGAGCCGAGCTTCAGCTTCCTGGACTTCACGTCCTCCAGGCTCGTGATGCCGCTGCCCTTCTTCGCCATCAGCGACTGCGTGGCGTCGAAGTACGGCTCGCTGACGTCCATGAACTTCACCCGGTCGGGCTTGATCGTCATGCCGCCCATGACGATGTCGCACTTGCCGGCGTTCAGCGCCGCGCCCGTCTTCATCGTCTCGAACGGGGTGTCGACGACCTTCTGCGTGACGCCGAGCTTCTTGGCGACGAGGTCGATCATGTCGACGTCGAAGCCGACCACCTTGCCGCCCTGCTCCACCTGGAACGGCGGGTAGGGCAGGTGCGTGCACGACGTCAGCGCGCCCTTCTTGATCAGCTTGACGCCCTGCACGGTCGCGCCGTCGCTGCCGCCGCACGCCGAAGCGGTCAGCGCCAGGGCGGCGACGCCCGCGCCCAGTGCCCAACGCCTCATCGCGTTCTTCGGGCGGCAGCCCCGGGGGTCTGGGGGTCCGCCCCCAGGGGTAGCGCTGGTCCGTCTGGACACGTTTCCTCCTGAGTCGAGCTCTTCGCGATCACCGAACTATGCCATGCCGGCCCGGGCGCACGGCATACCCCACGCTGACCCTGCGCGCCCGGCGTTTCCCGAGAATTGACGTTGCGATCATGGTCCGCCCGGACGTTGATCATTAGCGTGGGCCGTGTCGTGGACATCTCTCTTCTTCTCTCGATGACCGACCGGGCCGCCGCGCTGGCCGCCCCGTCGGCCATGCACCCGGAGTCCTGGCAGCTGGGCGCGCAGGTGGAGGCCTGGGCGCGCGGCCGCGGCCTGGTGCTCGGAGATCCGGACACCTCGCCGCTCGGCCGCGCCCGCTGCGAGCGACTGGCCGCCCGCGTCTTCCCGGACGCGGACCTGGCCGCCGTCGACCTGTTCGCGCGCTGGCTCACCTGGGCGCTCGCCCTGGACGACACCCTCGACCATCCGCCGCTCGCCGACAGCGGCAGCGCCGTGCACGCCCTGTACGACGACCTGCTGCGCGCGATGCGCCGCGGCCACGCCCGGCCCGGCGCCCGCCCGCTGGAGTCCGCGCTGGTCGAGCTCTGGCAGGCCACGTCCAAGGGCATGAGCCGGGACTGGCGGCGCCGGTTCATCCTGCAGCTGGAGGCGCACCGCGACGGCTGCGCGGAGGAGGCCGTCAACCGGCGCATCCGGCACGTCCCGACGCCGGTGGAGTTCCCGGCGCTGCGCCGCCGGGCCTGCGGACCGTTCCTGTACGACCTCGTCGAGCCGGTGCTCGGCGTCGAGCTGCCGGCGCGGCTGCTGCGCACGCCCCGCTGGCTGACGGTCGCCGAGAGCGTCGCCGACGTCGTCGCCTGGTCCAACGACCTCGCCTCGCACGAGATGGAGACCGCCCGCGGCGACGTGCACGGGCTGCCCGCCGTCCTCGCGTCCGCGCACCGGCTCGCCCCGGAGCAGGCGGCCGCCATGGTCACCGACAAGATCGCGGCGCGGCTGGACCAGGCGTGGAAGGCGGCCCGCCGGCTGCCGGAGATGCTCGACCGGCTGCAGCTGACGGTCGCGCAGCGCGCCGCCGCCGCGCAGGTCGTCAAGGTCCTGCTGGACGTCCCGCGCGCCCACATGGACTGGCTCGCCGAATCCGGCCGCTACGAGTCCGCCGCCCCGGCCCAACTCCGCCTGGACGCTCTTTCTGATTGCAGAGCCCTTGGCGTCGGGCGCTAGAGCGCCCTCCTTCGGCGGGCCCTGCGGCGATCGCTGCATCGCTCCGGCTCGCCCGGGGGCTCGCTGCGCGATCGGATTCTCGCTTCGCTCGAATCCGGCTTCGCTCGCGATCGCAACGCTCGGGTCGCCGTGGGGCCAGGGTCAAAGAGCTGTGCGACCGGCACTGTCGGCGAGGGTGTCGCCGGAGGGGGTTCGGGCGTAGAGGACGCGGCGGCCCAGGCGGTGGCCGGTGACGAGGCCGCAGGCGCGCAGGACGCCGAGGTGCTGGCTGACCGCGCCCGCCGTCACGCCCATCCGGGCCGCCAGCTCCGTCGTGGACGCGGGCGTGGCGAGCGCCGTGAGCAGCTCGGCGCGGCGGCGGCCGATCAGCGCGGCCAGCGCGTGCGGGCCCCCGTGTTGGTCGCGTCCGGTCTCCCACAGCGTCGCGACGCCGGTCGGCGGGTAGCTGAGCATGGGCTGGTAGGGCGGCACCATCACCGACACGTTCGGCCACACGAACGCGCTCGGGACGAGCAGCAGGCCGCGGCCGAGCAGCTCGCCGCGGAAGTCCCAGCGCCGGTCGATCATCAGGGTCCCCGCGCGCCAGGAGACGTCCTGGTGCAGGTCGCCGAACACCCCGGCGGTGCCGTGCGCCGCGAGCGCGCGCGTGCGGCGCAGGACGTCCCCTTCGAGGAGGTCGCGCAGCCGCGGCCAGTACGGTTCGACGGCGGCGGCCCAGTACCGCTCCAGCAGGCCGGCGAGGGTCTCCAGGGTCCGTTCGGGCTCGGCGGCCATCGCGAGGCGCTCGGGCCCGGCCGGGCCGCCGCGCTCGGTCCACAGCAGCTCGGCGGCGACGACCTCCGGCGGCGTGCTCCGGACGACCTCGAGCTCGGCGTCCAGGTCGGGCAGCGGCGTGTCCGGCGGCGGGGTGAGGAAGTCGGGGATGTACCCCCACGACGGGACGGCCGCCAGCAGCGGCCCCATGTCGAGGCCGCGCAGCCGGGGCCGGACGCCGTGCACCCACGGCAGGTGCAGGGCGTGCCCCGACGGGTCGGTGAGCACCCGCAGGCTGCGCACCAGCTCCCACAGCGGCGAGAACGCGAACCGGACGCGGGCGGCGTCGTCCGGCGCGAACACGAGCTCGATCACGGGGCGGCCTCGGTCATTTAGCCCACACTAAATCAATGCCGCGGTCCGCGGCGTTCCCGGACCATCGTGCAAGTGACCACATTGGACGACACTCCTGTCGGTCCCCCGCCGGGGCGGATCGCGGCGTTCCTGCGGCCGCGGGTCGGCGGCCTCCCCCGGACGTTCTGGGTGCTGTGGGCGGGCTCCCTGCTCAACCGGCTCGGCACGATGGTCGAGCCGTTCCTCGGCCTGTACCTGACCACCGCGCGGGGCCTGTCGCTCGGGCAGGCGGGCGCCGTCATGGCGGTGCTCGGCGCCGGCTCGTTCGGCGGGCAGCTCGCGGGCGGCGCGCTCGCCGACCGGTTCGGCCGGCGCGCGACGCTGACCTGCGCGACGGTCGGCACGGGCGCGGCGATGCTGGCGCTCGGCTACGCGCACGGGATCGTGACGATCATCGTGGCGGCGCTCGTCCTCGGCCTGCTCCTCGACATGTACCGGCCCGCGGCGCAGGCGATGGTCGCCGACATCATCTCCCCGGCGGAGCGGCCGCGCGCGTTCGGGCTGCTGTTCTGGGCGGTGAACCTCGGCTGGGCGGTCTCGATGGTGCTCGGCGGCACCCTCGCCCGCGAGGGGTTCCAGCTGCTGTTCTGGATCGACGCCGTCACCTGCGCGGCGTTCGGGCTGCTGGTGTGGCGCGCCGTCCCGGAGACCCGGGTGCGCGGCGCCGGCCGGGACGACGGGCCGGGCGGGTTCGTCCAGGTGCTGCGCGACCGGGTCATGGTCGGCTACGTGACGGTCATGCTGTGCTACACGTTCGTGCTGATGCAGGGCATGACCACGATGCCGCTCGCGATGAAGGAGGCAGGGCTCGGGCCGCAGGACTACGGCATCGCGATCGCCGCCAACGGCGTGCTGATCATCATCGTGCAGCCGCTGGTCAACGCGTGGCTGAGCCGCCGCGACCACAGCCTGGTCATGGTCGCCGGGTTCGTGCTGGTCGGCGCCGGCTACGGGCTGACCGCGCTCGCGTCCTCCACGGCCGGCTTCACCGCGACGATCCTCGTCTGGACGCTCGGCGAGATCACCGCCGCGTCCGTGCTGCAGGCCGTCGTCGCCGACCTCGCGCCGCCGCACCTGCGCGGCCGCTACAGCGGCCTGTACGGGATGGCGTGGTCGGGCGGGTTCCTGCTGGCGCCGCTGGGCGGCACCCAGCTGCTCGGCGCCGGCGGTCCGGCGCTGCTCTGGCTGAGCTGCACGGGCCTGGCGTTCGGCGCCGCCGCCGGGCAGCTCGCGCTCGCACCGGCGATCCGGCGGCGCCGCGCCGCAGTGATCGACCCCACCTTTTCGTCATAGTGACGAGACTGCGTGCGCCGAACTAGGCTGGGGCCGTGGCACAGCTCAGGATCGCGCTCGCGCAGGTGAACCCGACCGTCGGCGACCTCGACGGCAACGCCGACCTGATCGTCGACTGGGCCGCCCGCGCCGCCGGCGCGGGCGCCCACCTGGTCGCGTTCCCCGAGATGATGCTCACCGGATACCCGGTCGAGGACCTCGCGCTGCGCGCCTCCTTCGTCGAGGCGTCCCGCCGCGCCCTGGAACGCGTCGCCGCCCGGCTCGCCGCCGAGGGCCTCGGCGACCTCCCCGTCGTCACCGGCCACCTCGACCGCCCGCCCGTCGGCCTCGTCCGCGCCGGGCAGCCGTCCGGCCTGCCGCTGAACGCCGCCGCCTGGCTGCACGGCGGCGAGGTCCTCGTCCGGACCGCCAAGCACCACCTCCCCAACTACGGGGTGTTCGACGAGTACCGCGTCTTCGTCCGCGGCGACCGGCTCCCCGTCGTCCGCGTCCACGGCGTCGACGTCGCCACCGCCATCTGCGAGGACCTCTGGCAGGACGGCGGCCCCGTCAGCGTCGCCGGCGAGGCCGGCGCGGGGCTCCTCCTCGTCCTCAACGCCTCCCCCTACGAGCGCAACAAAGACGACGTCCGCCTCGACCTGTGCGCCGCGCGCGCCCGCGAGGCCGGCTGCGCGCTCGCCTACGTCAACACGGTCGGCGGCCAGGACGAGCTCGTCTTCGACGGCGACTCCGTCATCGTCGGCGCGGACGGCTCCCTGCTCGCCCGCGCACCCCAGTTCGTCGAGCACCTCCTCGTCGCCGACCTCGCGCTGCCCGCCGCCGACCCCGCCGCCGAACCCGGCCGCACCCCCGCCGACGCCCACGACGGCACCACCATCACCATCGACCGGCTCGCGCTGTCCGCCGACCCGGTGCCCGCCTACCCCGTCGCACCGCAGACCGTCGCCGAGCCCCTCGACGACCTCGCGGAGATCTACGCCGCGCTCGTCCTCGGCACCCGCGACTACGTCCGCAAGAACGGCTTCCGCTCGGTCATCCTCGGGCTGTCCGGCGGCATCGACTCCGCGCTCGTCGCCACCATCGCCTCCGACGCCCTCGGCCCGGAGAACGTGCACGCCGTCCTGCTGCCGAGCCGCTACTCCTCCGAGGGCTCCGTCACCGACGCCGAGGAGCTCGTGAAGCGCCAGGGGATCGGCTCCCGGATCGTCCCGATCGCCGGGATGGTCGAGGCGTTCGAGGCCGAACTGGACCTGCACGGCCTCGCCGCCGAGAACCTCCAGGCCCGCATCCGCGCGAACGTCTGGATGGGGCTGTCGAACGAGCACGGCCACCTCGTCCTCACCGGCGGCAACAAGAGCGAACTGGCGACCGGCTACTCCACCCTCTACGGCGACTCCGCGGGCGGCTTCGGCCCCATCAAGGACGTCTTCAAGACCACCGTGTGGGACCTCGCCCGCTGGCGCAACACGCAGGCCGGCGTCGGCCTGCCGTTCCTGCACCCGTTCGCGCAGGAGCCGATCCCGCAGGTGATCATCGACAAGGAGCCGTCCGCGGAGCTGCGCCCCGGCCAGCGCGACAGCGACAGCCTGCCCGACTACGCCGTCCTCGACCCGCTCCTCGCCGACTACGTCGAGCACGACCTCGGCCGCGACGCCCTCGTGGCCGCCGGCCACGACCCGGCCCTCGTCGACCGCGTCATCCGCCTCGTCGACCTCGCCGAGTACAAGCGCCGCCAGTACCCGCCCGGCCCCAAGATCACGCCGAAGAACTTCGGCCGCGACCGCCGCCTCCCCATCACCACCCGCTGGCGCGAGCGGTAGCAGTGTTCCCCCAGGGGGACGACCCCCTGGAACCCCCGTCACGACCGGCAGGCCGTTTCCCGCTCCGCTGGAGCACCCCGCCAAAACGCCTGCCCGTCGGCGGGCGGGGCCCCGCGCGCCCCCCGAGACCCCCCCCCACGGCCCCCCCCCCC